>CAYUPT010000451.1:0-3990 GCA_964446725.1 uncultured Bradymonadales bacterium
GAGATCGGCGGTGCTGGAGCCCAACAGGTCTTCCAGAGCCGAGTTCAGTACATCGGCGTCAACGGTCTGTGTGGAGGCCCCGTCCGTATTGAAGTCGAAGGCCCCGGGAATGGAGTCGGCGACGTAATCAGTGCCGTAGTCGGAGGCCAGAATGCTGTGTCCATCGTCGATAAAACTGTCGATATTGTCCTCGATGACAGCGAAGTCACCACTTGTGATCTCATCTTTCCAGGGTGCGCCATTATCGACGACGAGGATATCGTAGGAGGACAATTCACTGTACGTTTCGAGCAAATCCTGAATTTCGCTGTAGTCGGATGCGGAGGAATCCCCATCGTAGAAGCTGTAGTCGAATTCCAGGTCGTCGAGAAACTCCGATAGATCGCCGTATTGCCCATCGATGACGGCAATCGAGACCTCGTCGCCCTCCAGACAGATGGGAGTTCCGCTGTCGGTCAGGTCTGTGCTCTGTCCACCGACGACGGAGACCGTATCATCGAGTTCAAATGACCCGGACGCAAAGGAGATCTGGTGGTTGCCCTCGGCGATATCGTCGAATTGGTAGCTGCCGTCGGTGTCGGCACTGACCGTCTGCTCAATGGCATTGCCGTCGCAGTCGGTGCCCTCCAGCGTAATCTCGGCATTGGGCCAGGGACTTTCGTCGGGGGCGCAACTGAGGCCGTCGATGGTCCCCGTCGAGCAGTCAGAGGTCGTAAACTGGAATTCGTCGCCGTACAGTGTGCCGAAGGGCGACTGGGTGACAAAGCTGCGGACGTAATAGGTCGTGTCGCCCTGGAGGCCGTCGGCAAAAAGGGAGAACGCTCCCGTCGATGATACCGCACCCAGGTCGGGGCAGGTGGCATCGCCGATTTCGGGGCCGGGGGACGTGCCGTAGCAGAAACCGTGACTCGTCGGTTCCGGCGTGCCCAGTGTCGTGATGTCGCCGTGGAGCGACGCCGATGTGGCGCTGACGTCAGACGCGGAATTGGTGGCGACCTGCGATTGGACGGCGCGAAAGCCGCGGACGCCGTCGGAGGTCCCGGAAATAGAGGAGTCGACTTCGGCGGAGGCGACGACGCGATAGTATCGGCCGGCGCCGTCTTCCGGGGCATCGGTGTCGTTGTAGGTCGACGACGTAGCAGAGGGGATATCGCTGTAATTGGCGTCGTTGTCGCCATCGGAGCGCTGCCACTGAAGCTGGAGTGAGCTGTCGAGCTCCGTAAAGCCCGACACCGGGTCGGAGGCCTCACCGTCGCCGGCGTCATTGATGGCGCGGACCCGGTAGGTCGATGCCTCACCTGGAGCCGGGGCGGCACCCGAGACCTGCAATTCGACGTAGTTGGAGTACGCGCCTTCGGAGGCCGTCGCGTCGCCGGCATCGACGTGGGGCGGCGCGACATCGCTGTCCTCAAAGCTCGTCGCGTCACCGACGTCGATCCAGTCTGTACCGTCGATTTCGACGTCATAACCCGTGATCGGCGGGCCGTCTCGATAGCCCTCGGCGGGCTCGGAGACTGTGCCCGTGCCGGCGTCGCTCAGGGCGACGACCTCGTAGCTGTGGGTCGGGCCCGGTTCGACGTCGGGCTCATCCCAGGATACGTCGACGCGATCGCGAAATTCACCCTCGGTAGCCGTCACCGACGGCGCGTTCGGGACCGAGCCCGCCCCGGCGGAGGTATCCTCGTAGTAAGTGGCATCGCCGACATCGATCCAGTCGGCGCCATCGATGCGCAGCCGATAGGCATCGACGGCCGGACCGCGGCGAAATCCCTCGGCAGCACTGGAGGTGTCGCTGCTGCCGGCATCGCCGACGGCGACGACCTCGTAGCTGTGGGTGGTGCCGGGCTCGACGGTCGGTTCGTCCCAGGAGACTTCGATGCGGTCTTCGAATTCGCCGTCGGTGGCCGTCGGTTCCGGAGCGTGGGCCACACCGCCGTCGTCGGCGCCTTCGTCGTCGTAGGAGGTGTTGTTGACAGTCACAATGCGGACGTTGTCGCGATAGACGTGGTACTCGTAGGCGTCGTCGACGCTGTCCCACTCCAACTGGACGCGGTCTTGGAAGTCCCCTTCGGTGGCCGTCAATCCCGTCGGTGGCGCAACGGCGTCGTCGCCGTTGTCCGGGCACTCGCACGTCGAGAAGCTGTCGCCGCCATCGCGGCACGTCTGGGTTCCCGTGCGCCCGTCGCTGCACTCGCAACTGCTCGTCTCCCCGGGCGAGCAGGTGGCGTCATTTTGGACGTCGTTTTGAGCTGCATTGTCGCCGGCGCGCGGCTCGTCGTCTCCGCAACCGGCGACCACCAATGTCAGCGCCACGGTGACGACGGCAACGAGTTGAGAAATTCGACACCTGAACATGATCCGACCACCTGCGTATAAGTGCGCACTCACAATCCGACTGTGGACGGACCATAGCGATGGGATGCATCGGATGTCCAATCGGGCATTGTATCCCAAAAAAAAGCGGACCTCGATTGCAGTACGCCGATCGAGGCCCGCTGTGTGTTATGTGCTTGTATCCCGGCCTTGACCGCCGGGTGAAGCCCGACGATCAGCTCAGATGCTCGTCGAGCGAATCGGGGAGTCGCCCGGCGGTAAACAGCTCGATCCAGTAGCCGTCGGGGTCGGTGATAAAGGCGATGTCCCGCATATTGCCCTCGTCGGGGCGCTTGACGAAGTTGACGCCCGCGTCGTCGAGGCGCTCGCAGGCGGCGTCGAGGTCCGGGACCTGGATGCCGATATGGCCGAATCCCTTCGGCTCGTCGTTGCCGCTGTGAAACTCGACGCTGTCGTCGTCTTCGTCGCCCCAGTTATGCGTCAATTCCAGCATTCCGGCGCGTCGAAAGGTCTCGACCAGGCGCCGGTCGTCGTCTTCGGGCCACGAGTCGAGGTTGGCGTCGTCGACGGTGGCCAGAAAATAGAGGCTGAACTCCATATCCGGAAAGTCCAGTCGCTTGACCAGCGTCATCCCCAGAAGCCCGGTGTAAAACTCGAGCGAGCGCTTCGGGGACTTGATGCGCAGCATGGTGTGGTTAAACGCAAATCCCTCGGTGGCCGGGTCGCGTTCGTCGACCAGTCCTTCGGCGTCGTCAAAATGTCGGCTCATCGTCGGTCTCCACAGCAATACAGATCATTATCGGCTCATTATCGGACGGACCCGATGTTGAACACGACCGACGAAAATTCCAGCGGCGATCGCCATTTCCGACCTTTCGGCGCGACCCGACCGAATGGGGATGTCGTTATTGCGGGGGGCGATCGGTGCCATTTTGCGGCGTCGGCGCCGGCCACAGCTTTCGAATCGAACCGGGAAGCTCGCTTCGGATATCGGCGATCTCACCGGCCGAGATGTGTTCGTTGAGCAATTCAAAGACGGCGGTGCTGATCCGCCCCGGATCGACGGCGTCGCCGCCGGGGGCCTGGTCGTAGCCGTCGCGGATCCGGTCGTAAAATTGCTGTAGCTTGCGCTCCTTGACGGGCACCCGACTCGGGACCCAGCCCTCGTAGTACATCCCGCGGATCACCATCGGCAACTGGGCGCTGAAGTGGGCGCACTGGTTGATCGTCAGATGGTCGCGAACGGCGTGGAGGGTCACCCGCAGCGCCTTGTAGCTTTTCTGGCGCTGCTGCCAGTGTAATTTCTCGTCCAGTTCCTTGAGCCAGATGTTGAATTTCTGGATCGCGGAATCCAAATTGCGCAGTCCCGTGGCACTCATAGTCGCTCTCCCTGTCGGCGTCGGTGGATCTCAGGTTGCGGTCCAACACCATAAATCTAGAACCGCTCGCCGAAGTGCAAAATGGAGGCGGAGCGAGTGGAACGAGCGAAGGTGGAGGGGTTGACGTGCTATCGGAGTGGTCGCTGAGCCGGCATCGGTAAATCCCGATTCCGCCGTTTTTTGCCTCTCCAGCTGTATGCCTTCGGTTGACGTAAGAACGGCGTGATCACGGCGACCCCATCGACTGCTCGCAAAAGACGCTCGCAGCCACTTCCCC
>CAYUPT010000452.1:0-3960 GCA_964446725.1 uncultured Bradymonadales bacterium
GGGAACGACATTGACCAGTTGTCCATCCACCATCTGCTGAAACGGCCAGATGCCGCGCAGACAACCGATCATCAATCCCACCAATAATCCCACGGTCGCCGCCGGAAACTCCCGGAGCAGGTAACTCATCAACCGGGCGAAACTCAGAATGCCGATCAATGCTCCCGCCGAAAATACGCCGACGTAAAACAATGCCGTCGGCGGTATCGACAACTCCGTCACTCCCGTGAGCACACCGCGGAGCGAATTCAGTACGAAGTAGTAGGCACCCAGGATCAATAAGATATAGGCCCCGCTGATACCGGGCAGGATCATGGCACAGATCGCAATGAGACCGGCCACAAAGATGTACCAGGGTGCGGGCTGCGGCACGAATACAGTGGTCCCCGCGGGAACATCTATCGCCTCGTAGATCTCCTCGGCATCGGCGTCGGCCGGCGGATCGTCGAGTTGCTCCTCCGGAGGTCTCTCGAGGGCCGACGGGTCGACCTGTCCATCGACAGCGTCTCGAAGGGCCTGGTTGTGTTCCGACCAGTAGATCTGCTCGCCGGGCAGCGCCGCCGGACCTCGACGACTGATATCCTCCAGGGTCTCGCCGGCCTGGGCTTCAAATTCGGTCCACTGCATTCCGACGTCATACATCCGGTCCGGCGCTGTGGCCATCCAGCCGGCGCCGATCCCGAGGACCACCGCCACCACCACGGCCCATCGAAGCGGTGACTCCCCGTCTGGAATCATGCGAAACGGGATCCACAGACTCGCCACAATAAGCCCGAAAAACAGGGCTCTCATCACCTCGGGATAGCTCTCCAGCAGTCCCGGGATCACCAATCCACCGGCGCCGATGGCGGTGACAATCCCGGCGCCCAGAATGATCACAAATACGAGGTTCATCGACCTCCAGGCTTCGACAACTTCTCGACCGTCCTCGCGCTGAAAGCCACCGCGCACCCAGCGCCAGGCCGCGGGCAACCAGCGCAGATGTAGCCCCTTGATGGTGTTGACCAACTCCGCATAGATCCCCAGTATCAGCGCCAGCGTGCCACCACTGACACCGGGGATAATATCGGCCCCCCCCATGCACAGGCCCTTGAGAAAGAGTTTCACACGCTCCATTCTATCCTCGACTCCAGTCCTCGAATTGCCCTCGGCATTCGACGTATCCTTGCTAATGTAGACATTGTGCGAGCCCCCATTATGACTCTCGATTTTGCCCGGTCGATCGGCGACAATTACTCCGAATACGTCGACGACGAACTCGGCTACAACTACCACGCCTCGGAGGTAATTTCAGCCGCGGAATCGCGGCGCCACCGCCGGATTCTGCTCGCCGACCCCGGCGAGCTCGACGAGCTCGAAGAACGATTCGGCGAGCTATCAGACCTGGAGCGGTGGGCCATGGCGCGGCGGCGACTCGACGCTGACAAAAGCGCCTATTTCAGCCACATCCAGAAGATCGTCGATGGGCCCCTGGATCATCCGGCGCTGCACTACCCCGAGATCTTTGTCGACCTCGCCCGCCAACACGCCACTGACGACAATCTGGAGCGCGCCGACGAAGTCATCGACGATATCGAGGCCCAATGGCCCGATCTCAGTGACGCCCTGCCGATGCTGCGAGCGCAGCTCACGTTGCGAGCCGGCAATGTCGAAGCCGCCGATCGAGCCTTTGAGGAATCGATGTCGGAGCTCGACGACCAGGACGTCGACCTCTTGGTCGAAACGGCCGAAGACTTCTGTAAATACGACGCCCCCGAAATTGCGCAAAAATGGATCGATCGGGCCCGAACGACGGCCCGAGAGATCGGTGATTCGGCCTCCGAGGTCGACCTTCGACTTCTGGAGCAGCGCCTGGCGGAGACCGTCGACGACGGCGCTACCGACACATCCCCGACCACCGCCGACGACGCCTCACCAGCGCCCGAATAGTAGCGCGCACCGCCGACGACATACCGAGTGCTGTAGATCGGGCTGCCAGTCGCCGGGCGCTACCCCTTGGAGTTGCGTCACTGAAGCGCGAACGGAACCTGTAACTGCACGGGATCGCCAAGGAATCGAGGGAACCGCCACCGCCCGGTATGGGAGTCCATACACCGCTTAAAATCCGTATCGTCCAGCGATGACGGCTCCATTTCAAATTGGCCGATATCCCCGTCGGGCAGCACGGTCAGACTGACCTGGATCTGGTCGGCATCAAATGATCCGCCGCGAAAGATGTGTCGCTCCCGACAGGAGCCGATGCTCTCCATTACCGTGCTGATACCGTTGGAGATCTGTTCACCGGTCAATCCCTCCTGGAGTTCCATGCTCTCCAGATCGACGTTTTCGTCGCCGTCGAAGACCTGGCGATCGCGATCGCTTTGAATGGCAGCCATCGCCTCGAAGCGATCATCACCACCGCCATCGCTGCCACCGGACTCGTCGCTGCCATCATCCATCTCCGCCATACCACTATCAGACGACGACGAGCCGCCACCGACTTCCGGACGTCCAAAGCGCGACCCGGTCACCCCGGCTTCGGCTTCTTCCCGGTCCGCGGCGCCCTGACCTTCATCGCCTCCGTCGAAGGCCTGGAAGGAATCGGGTTCGGGACCGGCCATCGCCGCCGATTCATCGCCGGAGGGCCGATCGGTCGCCGCTCGCCCACCACCTTCGCTGGCCTGCTCTCGATCGTAGGCCGCCCGGCTATCTTCTCGAGAAATCACGACCTCGTCCTCGACGACGAAACGGTCCGAGACCTGCGCCAACTCCTCTTCGGAGTAGGTATGAAATTCGGGGGCTTGGCCCACATTGCCCATCTGAACGCCGTCATCATCGTCGATCACTTCGTCCGTCCCCATATCCATCCAGGCAAAGTAGGCGACGGCGCCCACTGTCGCCAATGCTGCCAGCAGGCCGATGGTTCCAAAAATGGCGCGCTTGCGACCGTCGCTTTTGATGTCATCGATCTGGATGAGCAGACTATCCGTGATCTCACCGACGCGACTCATCGACGTCGATTCATCGGACTCATCGTCAGATTCACCCAGTTTGGGCGCCGATGACGAGGGAAAAAACGGTACAGCATCGTCCGGGTCGTCAGCGTCGTCGCCGTCGGAGGCATCCGCCGATTGCGCCGGTTGCTTTGCTTCCGGCGACGGCGCCGGTGCCGATTCCGCTTCCCCGTCGTCCATCCCCGAAAACAACCCGTCGTGAACGGCATCGTCGACCATCTGACGGTCGTCGTCACTTCCGTCCGACACCGGTTGCGACGTATCGGGAAGTGTGGACGCAAAACCCACATCGGCGTCGTCGTCCTGCTGCGAATCCGGGCCCACTTGCGGCTGCGCGTGCTCGTCGTTGTCGGGCCGGCGCGCCGCATCGTCCATCGAGGGCGACGGCTCTTGCTCTTCGGGATCGTCGAGTTGTGGCGAAACCGGTCCCGCCTCTTCGGTTTCCGGCGACTCGGCTTGTTCGATAGACCTGTCGGGCGAACTCGAGGGCTCCTCGGGCTCGGACTCCGCGATCTGTCTGCGCAGCGCCTCGACGCCGCCCACTTCGTCATCGTCGGATTCCGGGGTGACGTCGGCCTCTGGACCATCGCCGGACTCCGCCGGCGAAGGTTCAGCCGATCCCGCGTCGGAGTCGTCTTCGATGCGCCGCTCATCAGCGTCATCGACGTCATCGACACCGACCGCATCTGCGGACTCGTCGCGCTCTACTGCATCGTCTTTGGAAGGACTGACGCCGAGTCGCTGACGAAGACTGTCGAGACGGTTTTTCTGGGCACCTCCGCGGTCTTCCGGAGTTCCAGCACCTGGCTTTTCATCCGGTGTGCGGTCCTCGCGTCGCGGCGATTCGCCGCCGCTGTCTGGAGCGTCGATCGACGGCTTCGGTCCCGTCGCTTGCTGCTCTTTTCGGGGCTTCGACGGTTCCCGCGATTGCCGTTGTGCAGCCGACGACTCGCGCTTTTCTTGCTCC
>CAYUPT010000453.1:0-3959 GCA_964446725.1 uncultured Bradymonadales bacterium
GTTTTCGCGCCAATTCGACAGCAGACGTCGTCCCGACGCCTCGCCGTCGGAGCCGTCGCTTTGATCGCCCTGCTCGGTGTCCAGGACTTCCGCGGCCCGTTCGGCGTCGCGACCAAATAGCGTGCGATGGTCGATGTCGTCATCGAACTCGGAAGCCGGTTCGTCGCCGTCGTCGACGATCATCTCCGAGGGGTCGCGGTACTGTTGCCGGTCTTCGGTCTCTTCCTGTTCGGCGACGGCGTCGTCTTCGACATCACTGGCGTCGTCTTCAGTATCACTGTCGTCGCCTTCGTCCTCGTCATCATCGCCTTCATCTTCATCGGCGTCGGCGATCTCCGTGGGATCGACGAGATCCGGTTCCTCGATCGGCTCCTCCGGTGTCTCCATGGCGTATTCGCGGTCGGTGTCGGCCTCCTGTTCCAGGGCCTCCGGGTCGTCGGTGGGCTCCACATCCTCGAGGGTCGTGGTTTCGGAGACGGTCTCCTCGTCGGTGCGATGGGCCTCGTCGGAGATATGATCGGCCTGATCGGGTTCGACGTCGTCTGTGACCTGCTCGACGGCGTAGCGCTCGAAGTGCTGCTCGTCGATAGGCTCCGGGTCCTCATCGGGTTCTTCCCGGTCGTCGATCTCCTCGGGTTGCTCATCCTCTTCTTCTTCTTGTTGTTGCTCCTCGTCGTCTTCTTCCGGTTGCTCCGGGTCATCGACGGGCACCGAGACCTCGTCGACCGATTCCGACAACTCCTCATCGACGAGCTCGTCGAAATCGACCTCCTCTGGTGGAGGATCCTCGAGGACGACTTCCATCGACTCCGGCTCCTCCGGCGGCGCCGGCTCATCTTCCGAGAAGACAATCCGCACCGCCACAACGGCGGCGATCAGCACATGGATGGCCACCGATACCCCGGCGCCCCACCACAGATACCTCCCCAGACTGGCTCGATGGTCGATGCTCATCTTGTCATCACTCCGGACCAACGGTACACAACAGGCGGTGCCCGACGGCATCGATGATTTAGCTTACGGAACCCCCCGGAATCGAGTCGTTTTCTCTCCGCGGAGACATTCACCCTGTGCGACAACAAAACCTCCCGTCCCAAATCTTCCGATGGAATCTGGCAGCGGCCGCAATCTGCGCCGCCGCGCTGTTGTTGATCGGTCCGGGCTGCGCCCCGCAGATCGGCGATGCCTGCGAAAACCAACAGGATTGCCCGAATACTGACTTCGATACCATCTGCGATACTTCTGTCGACGGTGGCCTCTGTACAATCGCCGATTGTCGCCCGGGTGGATGCCCCTCGGAGTCGATCTGTGTCGAATTCTCCAGACACGAGTCGTATTGCCTCCGAAGTTGTGACAGCGATGAAGAATGTCGAAGCGATCACCGATGCATTGATGACGATGAGGTCGACGCCCGCTACTGCTTTGTCGACAATTGAGATCGCTTACGAATTGAGCTCGCTTACGATCGGTCAGTGCGCTCCATGTAGGTGACCACTTCCTTGAAAATACCGAGCCAGATCGCCAGCTCTCGGCTATCGAGGTCGGCGCGCAACAACACGCTGCGGATGCTTCGCATGATGTGCTCATGGGTCTCGGTCTTAAAGAATTCGATGGTCTCCAGGGCCTCTTCGGCCTGCTCGAACATCCGCTCCAGTCCCTGCATATGAGCCGGTTCAAAGTCGCTATCGACGTCGACATCCTCCAGGGACTCACCTTCGGTGTCGATCTGCTGAGACGCTCGAAACACCTCCCACAACGCGATGGATACGGCCTGTCCGAGGTTCAGTGAACTGTATTCGGGATTGGTCGGAACCGTGACCGCCGCATGACAGCGGTCGAGATCTCGATTCGACAACCCGCTGTCTTCGCGGCCGAACATCAAACCGACTCGGCCCTTCCTGGTGGCCTCGACGACCTCCCGGGCTGCCTGCCGAGGCTCGATCACACGCCAATTGGCCGCTCGCCGGCGGGCCGTAAACCCCAGGGTCAAGACGCAATCTCCAATGGCGTCTTCGACCTCGTCGTAGTGGACCAGTTCATCGATCAGCGACTCGCAGCGCGGGGCACTGATCGAGATTTTATGTGGATCGGCCGTCGCCGGCCGCACCAGTCGGGTCGACTCGATTCCAAAATTGCGAGCGGCCCGCATGACCGTGCCAATATTGATATCGTCTTGTGGTTCGACGAGAACGACTGAGGTCTGATCGAGAACGCGTTGATTCATCGCCGTACTCCAAATTGTACTGAAGGGTTCCAACAAAAAACCCGCTCACCGTGGCGTGAGCGGGCACAAACCTCTCGGCTCAGTGGCATCGCCGTCAGGATTCGTCGGTGCGCTTGGACTCCCGAAGGAAGGTGGGCACTTCCATCTCTTCTTCTTCATCGGGACTCAGCCCACCACTTCCGCTGTGGTCGGAATCGGGTTTACTCTTCGAGGTAGATCGAATGAAGGTTCCCCGCCGCTCACTTGCCGAGTCGCGCGACGACCCGTCGGTATTGTCGTAATTGGCCGTCGGCTGTTTGCCCGACGACGCATTCCGAGGGGCGCTCTGGCGGTTGGCATCGCTTTCGGTCGTCGATTCCGACGTCGATTGCTGCTGACGTCCACCGGACGATGACTCGCTGTTGCGCATCGCCGATTCGCGGCGACGACTCATCTCGCTGTAGTCGGAGGATCGCTTCGAGTTGTGACCCCGGTCAAAACCGGTGGCGATGACGGTGACCATCATCTCGTCGCGCATATCCTCTTCGATGACCTGACCGAAAATGATGTTGGCATCTTCGTGCGACGCTCCCTCGATCAGGGTCATGGCGTCGTTGATTTCACTCAACGCCATGTCGACGCCGCCGGTAATATTGATGAGGATACCGGTGGCTCCTTCGATGGAGACATCCTCCAGAAGCGGCGAGGAGATGGCCATCTCGGCAGCCTCCATCGCCCGCGACGGCCCGGAGGCACGCCCGGTTCCCATCAATGCCATGCCGCGATCGGTCATAATGGTGCGCACATCGGCAAAGTCGACGTTGACCAGTCCGCGCACGGTGATCAGATCCGAGATCCCCTGGACGGCGTGCAACAGCACTTCGTCGGCCTTTTTGAAGGCCTCCAGGATCGTCGTCTGGTCACCGGCAATCGCCAGCAGCCGCTGGTTGGGAATGGTAATGAGTGTATCGACGGAGGTCGTCAGATTGTCGATGCCCTCTTCGGCCTGCCGGCGCCGTCTTCGCCCCTCGAAGTCGAAGGGCTTGGTGACGACGCCCACCGTCAGCGCGCCCTGTTCGCGGGCGACATTGGCGATAATCGGCGCCGCACCGGTTCCGGTACCGCCGCCCATTCCGGCCGTCACAAAGACCATGTCGGCCCCGTCCAACGCCTCGGCAATTCGGGTCTGATCTTCCAGTGCCGAGTCGCGTCCGATCTCCGGATCGGCGCCGGCGCCGAGTCCATCGGTCAGCGCTCCGCCCAGCTGGATCTTCAGCGGCGCCAGGTTGGTCTCCAGCGCCTGTAGATCCGTATTGGCGGCGATAAACTCCACATTGGAGACCCCCTCGGTAATCATGGTGTTGATGGCGTTTCCACCACCTCCTCCGACCCCGATCACTTTAATATTGGCCGCCTCTGGTACTTCGGCGTCATCGAACTCTAGCATACCCGTATACCCTGCACTGCAAAGTCAGAAAAAGAACTGTTCGTCCGTCGCTGTCCCCGGGACCGTGCGGCGGCGAGGAGAGGTCGATTTGCATCGCAGCCGCAAGCCTTGTTCAAAAATTCGGAAGCCAACCGTGGCCCGATCTTCGGTTGTCGCGTCGGCGATGCGACATACCTCACAACAAGCCGTGGTACTGGCTATTTCGTTTCGTCAAAAGGCCACGGTACTACCGGTGTCCTCAACCATCAAGCTCGACCTGCCACGCCGCCGTCATCTGCCGATCGAGATCTCGGTGCGGGCCCCGACCTC
>CAYUPT010000454.1:0-3946 GCA_964446725.1 uncultured Bradymonadales bacterium
CCCAGATCGATATGGAGATGTCCTTTGTGACCCCAGAGGATGTCATCGAGATCTGTGAGGGAATGGTTAGCTCTATCTTCGAAGAGGTCCGCGGCGTCGAACTCGACGCTCCCTTCGAGCAGATGTCCTATGATGAATCGATGCGGCGTTTCGGCGTCGACAATCCGGACCTTCGATACGACCTGGAGATCGTCGATGTCTCGGAGGCCGTCGCCGACTCCGACTTCCGCGTCTTTTCGGGGACCGTCGACGATGGCGGCGTCGTGCGCGGGCTCTGTGTCGAAGACGGGGCCGACGCCTTTAGCCGCAACGACGTGGAGCAACTCGAAGACCTGGTTCGCGTCTACGGCGCCAAAGGACTGGCCTGGACGAAAGTCGAAGAAGACGACTGGTCGGGCCCGATCGCCAACTTCATTGCCGAAGACGAACGAGCGGCCATCGAGGAAGCGATGGGCGCCTCGGCCGGCGATCTGCTGGCGTTTATCGCCGACGATACCAGTGTCGTGTGTCCGGCCCTCGGCCATCTCCGAGAGGAACTGGCCGATCGGCTCGACCTCATCGACGAGTCGGAATTTCGCTTCTGCTGGATCACCGACTTCCCGATGTTCGAAGAGGAAGACGGCGAATTGCAGCCGATGCATCACCCCTTTACCAGTCCGACGCCGGAAGATATCGACAATCTCGACCAAGATCCCCTCGAGATTCGCACTCAGGCCTACGATCTGGTGCTCAACGGGCACGAAATCGGCGGCGGTTCGATCCGAATTCACCGTCAGGACGTGCAATCCAGGATCTTTGACCTGCTCGGCTTTTCCGAAGAGGAAGCCCGCAAAAAATTCGGGTTTTTGCTCGACGCCCTGGAGTACGGGACGCCGCCCCACGGTGGAATCGCCTTCGGCATGGATCGATTGGTCATGATTTTGACCGGCGCCGACAGCATCCGTCAGGTCATCGCTTTTCCGAAGACGACCCGGGCCGCCGACCTCATGGCCGAAGCTCCCAACGACGTCGACGAGGACCAACTCGACGAGCTTCACCTGAAGTTGGCTGTCGACGACGAGGACAGCGCAGACGAATGACGGCTGCGGGAATGGTTGTCGGGGTCGGATCGGTTCATGAAATGTGCGATGACACCGCTCCGGCCCTCCCCCGCCCGACCTGGTGCGGCATTGACACCGATTCCCGCCGTCGATTAGCGTACCCACGTTAGGTTATTATTGATTGCGCTAACGCCGGCTTATCCGTTATACCGGCGTGCTCACAGCCCGTTGCCGCCACGGTGACAAGCCTCGCCGCCAGCGCAGCGCAGACGAACAACGAGACATACTCACCTCGAGCGGAGCCGTAACCTCATGCCGAGAACATTCAAAGCCACCGTCATTCTCATCGTCTTTATCGGGCTTCTTCTGGTCTCGACGATCTTTAGCGTCGTTCAGAACTGTCAGATGACGGGCAGCGTCCAGGACCTCGCCGGTAACCTCGAGGAGGTCAATCGAACGATGACCGAAATCTCGGAACAGCTCGAGGAAGCCGAGCAAGCGCGCCAGGAGCACGAGCAGCGCCAGGCCGAGCAACTCGACGAACTCGAAGATGAGCTCGACGAAGCCGACGAAGCTGACGGCGACGAAGGCGACCAAGAGGATGGCGAAGCGCGCGACGAGGAAGACGAAGAATGATGACCCCGTCCCCCGTCGGCCGGCCGGTTCTGATGTATTCGGAACCGCGCCGGCGATGGAGGACGTCGACCAGCCGATGACACCTGTGTCGGTGGTAGTGTTGAGTACGCACGTCGATGTGTGCGGAACATCTTCCCCCACAGGACCTGTTGAAGCGATGTTCGAACCACTTTTGCCGACCCCAGCGGTGAGTCCATGCCGGCACCATTGAAATCGACAAGTCTATTGCTCGTTCTCCTCGGGATTACCCTGGTTGCCACCTGCATCGGGACGTTCCAGAAACACAGTGCGGAGTCGAGCCTGACAGGCGCCACAGCCAGTCTCAGTGAAGCCAACCGGACGATGACGCAGGTGGCGATCCAGCTTCGCGCCGGCGTCACCGGCGAGGACCCTTATGCCGCGGCCCTCGAAGACGACGACAATATTCTCCAAGAGGCCCAACAGCAACTCGTCGATCCCGACGCGCCGATCGGCGGCACCCTTCGGAGACTGCTGACGAGTGACCCGGCCGGCTTTAACTGGCTCGTCGAAAACTCGGCGGATGTCCAGGAAATTCAGGACTACGTGCACAATCAATTTGCGCGCCCGGACTTCGATGAGCCCGACAACTGGACGCCGGAGTTGGCGTACAAGGTCGAGACCAACGAGGATTTCACTGAATACACCGTTCACCTTCGAGAGGGAGTCTACTGGCAACGCCCCAACATCAGCGAATGTGACGGGCTGAACCGCGATTGGCTTCGCGAGCGCCGCGAATTGACCGCCGAAGACGCCGTCTTCTACTTCGAAATGGCGATGAACCCGGAAGTTCAGGCCGCCCACGTCGCCAATTACGTCAATGATATCGACGAAGTCGAACAACTCGACCGATACACCTTCCGCGTCACCTGGGAGGAGTCGGTCTACCACTCGATGTTCACCGTCCTCGGTGGCTATCCACTGCCCAAGTGGTTGTACGAACGCGACGTGACCGGTGAAACATTCGCCGAGGAAAATATCCCCGCCGAATTCAACAGTCACTGGTCGAACGACTGCCCCATCGGCACTGGGCCGTACACCTTTGAGAGCTTTCGCGCCGGCGACCGCGTGGCTCTCGGCGTCAATCGCGACTACTGGGACATCACGCCGCCCATCGAGGAAATCGAATTCCACATCATCCCCGACCCCGAAGCCGGTTGGAACCAGGTGCTCGGCGGCAATATCGACTTTCTTCCCTCCCTTGCCCCACCGCGCTATCGCGGCGAAATTCTCAATCCGGAGCGAAGTGGTTGTGGTCGCCTCCGCGGCACCAGTCCCTTCGAAGATGGCGCCTTGGAATACGAGGTCATCGACCGCTTCGTCTACTACTACATCGGCTGGAATGCCGACGAACCACTCTTTGAAGACCGACGGGTGCGCAAGGCGATGACCCGGGCGTTTAATCGCCAGGGTATCATCGACAATGTACTCCACGGACTCGGCGAACTCCAATCCGGTCCCTACTACCACGACCACCCGGCGAATAACCCCGATATCGAACCCATTGAATTCGACCTCGATCGGGCCGAAGAATTGCTGGAAGAAGCCGGTTGGACTGACATGACCGGCGACGGGATTCGCAACAAAGAGATCGACGGAGAGCTCCATGACTTCGAGTTTACCCTGACGTCCTACAATCGGCCTATCGTCCGCAGCTGGACGTCCATCTTTTCAGAAGACCTCCGGAGCATCGGTATTGAAATGAACGTCGATCCCGTCGACTGGGCCCTGATGCAGCGCCGAATGGAGGAGAAGAACTTCGATGCCTTCACCGGTGGCTGGGCGCTCAGTTGGTACATCGACCCCTACCAGATCTGGCACTCCAGCCAGGCCGATGTTCCGCGCGGATCGAATCGCGTCGGGTTTCGCAATGACGACGCCGACGCAGTCATCGAAGAGCTTCGCTCGACCTTCGACCCCGAGAAACGCCAGGAATTGCTCCACGAACTTCACGCGATCATCCACGGCGAGCAGGCCTACACCTTCTTTTATGCTCCCAAGGAAGTCGCCGTCTGGAATCCGCGCCTCAACAACGTGGTCTTCCAGCAGATTCGTCCTCAGACCTACTCGCTTCCCTGGAGCATCTCTACGGAGTAATCCAGCGGTCAGCGCCCTGTTCTGCCCTCACTTTTTTGGTTTTGCCGGCGAGACGCCATGCTCAGTTACATTGCCAAACGCGTCCTGTTGATGATCCCGACCTTCGTGGTCATCTCGTTGGTCATCTTCGTGGTCTTGAATCTGGCCCCGGGTGA
>CAYUPT010000455.1:0-3939 GCA_964446725.1 uncultured Bradymonadales bacterium
TGGGAGCGCGGACTGCCAGCCCGCGTCGGCTGACGAGCGGGCCCACCGGGCTCCGAGGAAGACGAAGGCTCACCACTATTTCCGCTACACCGATGGCGTCGACCTGCGAGCGATGGGTTCGCGCCGACCCCATCGACGGCTCGCTACAATTCGCTCGCAGCCACTTTCCCGGCGTCGGGGAAGAATTTTCTTCGCCGACCGGCGCCTACAGCGCGGCGTCGAGATCGGCCCACAGATCTTCGACGTGTTCAAGGCCCACGGATATCCTCAATAAGCGATCGGAGACCCCGGCCTCCTGGCGGGCCTCTTCGTCGACGAGTTGGTGCGTCAGCGATGCCGGATGCTGAATCAGAGAGTCCGTGGTCCCCAGGCTAACCGCCGGCGTAATGACCTCCACATTCTCCATGACCGCCTGAGCACGGGAAAAACTGTCGACCGTAAGCGCCAGCATCGCTCCCGGTCCCTTCATCTGATGATCGACAATATTGTGGGGGTCACAGCCGTTGAGTCCGGGATAGAAGACATCGTCGACGGCGTCGTGTTCGACAAGTCGCGTCGCCAGCTGATGCGCCGTCTCTTGAGCGGCCTCCATGCGCACCGGCAGCGTCGCCAGTCCGCGCCGCAACAGATAGGCCGCCATCGGATGCAGCAGCCCTCCGGTGGCGATTCTTACCTGCCGGAGCCTGCGGGCCCAGTCGTCGGTGGTGGCAATGATTCCGCCGATGATGTCGCCGTGGCCGCCGATGTACTTGGTGGCACTGTGCAACACCAGCGTCGCCCCCAATTCGGCGGGGTTTTGAAGGGCCGGTGTGGCAAAGGTGGAATCGATGACCACCGGGGTGTCGCCGGCACTGTCGACGAGGGCCTCGATGTCAACCAGATCGAGGGTCGGGTTGGCCGGCGTCTCCGCCAGTACCAGGGCCGTGTCGTCGTCGACCGCCGCGGCGACTCCGTCGGCATCGGTCCAGCGCACGTCGAGTCCGGTCAACCCGTCGCACAACAGATGATCACTTCCTCCGTACAGCGGCCGCAGGGCCACGACGTTCTCACCGCGCTGGGCGGCGGCCAACAGCAATGCCGTCAGTGCCGCCATGCCCGACCCAAAGGCCACGGCCTGGTCGGTGCCCTCGACGCCGGAGAGCGCGTCCTCAAATTCGGCGACCGTGTCGTTGTGCAACCGACCGTAGATCTCGTTTCCGTCGGGGCGATTGCCCCTGGCCATGTGGGCGAAACTTTTGGCTGCCGCCTCGGCATCGTCGATGCGCGAACTGGTCGCCAGCGACATCTCACCGTATTCATGTGCCGACGAATATTCCACGAATTTTGTGCGAAGAAAACGCGTCATCATCGAACCTTTTGCTGGAGTCAGGTTGATAAACCTATTATACCAACAGTGGTTCGCGATCTGCATCGTAGTTTGTTCGGAAAACAGGAGCGGATATGGAATTGGATCGAATTGATCGACGAATACTGGAGCTTTTGCAGAACAATGCCCGGCTGTCGTTTCGCGACATTGCCGCAGAGGTGGGGCTGGCGGCGTCGACGTGTTCGGAGCGCATCAAGCGGCTTCGCGACGAAGGGGTCTTGCTCGACCAACACGCCACGGTGGACCCGGCGGCGCTCGGTATTGGGATGCAGGCGATGATCAGTGTGCGGCTGAGCCGCCATTCGCGAGATGATGTCCAAGATTTTCACCGCCATGCACTGGGGCTGGAGGAAGTGCGCTCCGTCTTTCACGTCACAGGCCGGCGCGACTTCGTGGTCGTCGTCGCCGTGCGCGATACGGATCATCTGCGCGATCTGGCGATGGATGCCTTTACCTCCCGCGAAGAAGTGGCCCACATCGAGACATCGCTGATCTACGAGTACGACCACAAAGCCGTTCTCCCGGACTTCCTCGGTCGGAACCGCAAAGAGGTCAAAGATGGTTGAACCGCAAAGAGGCGAAGGGGCAAAGGAAAATCAGGGTATCGGTTCCTGGGGGAACGGGTAGTTCCATCGATACTCAGGCTTCTCGTCGCTGCTCACACTTCACGTCGGTGCTCGAGCTTATCGTCGATACTCAGGCTTCCCATCGCTCCTCACACTTCACGTCGGTGCTCGAGCTTATCGTCGATACTCAGGCTTCTCGTCGCTGCTCACACTTCACGTCGGTGCTCAAGCTCATGGTCGATACTCAGGCTTCCCATCGCTCCTCACACTTCACGTCGGTGCTCGAGCTCATGGTCGATACTCAAGCTTCCCGTCGCTGCTCACACTTCACGTCGGTGCTCGAGCTCCCGGTCGATATTTGTACGACACGTCGTTGCGCACACGTTCCGTCGATACACAAGCTCACGGTCGCTACTCCGACCGCCGGCGTCTCCACTTCCGGTACCATTTGTAGGTCTGCTGGAGGCCGACGATGAGCACGGTGAGAGCGGTCAATTGGAAGGCGTGTTCGATAACAAAACCGCGGGCAATTTCGATGTACTCAAACAGGGCCTCGCCGAGTAGATAGGCGCCGAAAACCCAGAGTGCCTGGGCGGGGAAAACGAGGATATTGAAGATTTTGGAGCGCACACCGGCAACGCCGGCGATGGTCGCCAGGACGGGGCCCGGGAAGGCAAAGACGGCGACGATGGAGGTTTTGCGCACCAGTTCCAGACAGCGCTCGATGAAGGAGTCGGGGACGGGGATCCGGTCGACGAGCCATCCCAGGGCCTGACGGCCGAGTCGGTTGCCGAAGTAATAGCCGATCAGCGCCTGGAGGGTGGTTACTGCCAGCGCGATGGGAAAGTAGACGATGGGGTCGACGAGGGGGGCGACGGCGACGAGATGGATGAGAAATGGGCTGGTCAAAATCAGCGCTGCGGGAAGATGAGCAAATAGCAGTGGCGACAGCGCAGCACCGACGACGCGGATCGCCACCATGGCCGGAAAGGCCATACCCACCAGTCGCGTCAGTCTATCGTCGGAGTCATCCATATCTTGTCCGGAACGTCGACATCACAGCAACCACATCGCCAGCAACCCGCCGCCGCCCAGCAGCCAGCAGTACCACGAAAAATGCCAAAATTGAGCCTTTTGGAGCATTTTGACGAGTACCAGAATACTCAGATAGCCGATGATCCCGGCGAGGACTCCGGCCAGTCCGTAGGCGGCGTATTCGGCGGGACCGCCGAGCGTAATGAGTTCCATGGCATCGCGGCCGGAAAGCGATTCCAGCAGTGTGGCGCCGCCGACGGCGGGAATCGACAGCAAAAACGAGTACCGCGCCGCCTCTGTGCGATAGACGCCGAGCCACAGAGCGGCGATGATCGTAAGTCCGGAGCGCGAAAAGCCCGGCAGTACGGCCAGGCCCTGGAAGACACCGATGAGGATGGCGACCATGGGCGTGATATTCCACAGCGTCCAGCCTCCGGATCGCTCCTCCATTTTGGATTCGTCGACGAATTTTCCGGAGAGCAAAATAAAGCCGTTGACGATCAGCAACGAGCAGATCAGAACCACCAGATTGATGCCGTCGCCGCCGCCAATAGACAGCGGCTCGTGGAGTATCAACCCGATGATTGCCGTTGGAATCGACCCCAGGATAAGCAACACGCCGAGTCGGGCGCCCTCGGTGCGCCGAAAGGCGTCGATCGAGCGCTCCTCGAGGCCGCGACGGGCCGCCGTCCACACCCCGGCGACGGCGTCGATGACGTCCTTTCGATAAAAGAGCGTCACCGCCACCAGGGTGCCGACGTGGACGACGACATTGAAAAATAGATCGGGCTCGTCGATCCCGAAAAAGCGCTCGCCGAGCATCAGATGACCGGACGAACTGATCGGCAAGAACTCAGTCAAGCCCTGAAGAATCCCCAGTAAGACGGCTTCCAGAAACGTCATAATTCCTCGTGATGTAAGAAGCTATCAAAAAAGTCTCCCGTCGTGATTTCCGGCCGATTTAGACCGCAG
>CAYUPT010000456.1:0-3936 GCA_964446725.1 uncultured Bradymonadales bacterium
GCCTCCATCAATTCGATCTGGCCTTCCAGCCGCGCTATTTCGTCATCGGTTAACTGATCGCTGGTCTGCATTCGCTGTCGCAACTCGTCGATTTCGGCCTGCTGGATCGTCTCGTCGAGTTCGGCCTCTTCCTGCATATTTTGCATCGACGCCTGACCGAGCGCCGAATCGCGGCTTTGCTGAGCCTCATTGTGTTGGGCTGCATGTTCGGTGCTCATGCGCACGGCCCGACCGGAAAACTTCGCCGTCTGCCCGGCGACCCACAGCCCCGCTCGCGCCACGGACGTGGCATCCACCGACGTCCCCGTGACTTTCGGCAGGGCTTTGGCCACGCCATTGAGTCCGACCGCCGTCAGATCACCGGCAAACTGCGACCACTGTCCTCCCTGACGAAGCGAGAGATTGGTCAGATTGTTGCGATACGACTGGCGCGCACCGTCGACGCGAATCTGATCCCACTCGGCGATGCGCTCCTGCATCGTCTCAATACCCTCCTGTCGCAACTCGGTTCGCTGCTCAAAATTGGCGACCATCTCTTCGATTCGCTCGTCGCGATAGGCGTCTCGCGCCGAGAGATTGGACTGAAGTTGAGCGACGAAATCGAGGCGCATGTTATTCCAGCGCTCGACATCGGCGTGGAATGCCGACAACTCCTCGTATTCCAGGTCGAGCATCTGGAGATGACTCTGCAATTCATCGTGCTGAATCTCGACCTCTTCAAAGGCCTCCAGCACATCCAAAATGGCGTTTCCGGCTTCCGATGCCGCCACGCGCTGCGGATCGAAGACAATTTCGTCGTCCCCATCGGCCGGGTCATTGAGACCGCATTGGCCGGCGTCCACACTGAGACATTCCCCGGGATTGGCCACCAGACTGTCGACGTCGCAACCGGGGGGAAGACCACAGACCCCGGCGATTTCATTGGCCGCCTCGCGCCGCTCATTTTCGAGTTGATTGCGCATATCCTCTTCCTGGAGGGCCTCGACGGTGACGTCATCCAGGATCTCAGAGATGCTGGTGCGAGCCTCCTCCACATTGTCAAACGCGCGCTGACGCCGCTCCTGCAAGAGGCTGTCGTTATCGGTCAGCGGATCCAGTGAACGCGCCGTCACCACTTCCGCATCGCGTGCAAATAATGCCTCGTCAAACGTCTCGTCCAGTGTTTCGATGGAATCGATCAGCGAGGCAAAATCGGAGGCCATCAGCGACGACTGGGCATCGATGCCCGCCGCCCGATTAAACTCCATCAATATCCCCATCGTCACATACAATTCGATGGCCCGCTGATGCAGAAAGTCGACGTGCTCGTTTCGCTGCGCTTCGTCGTCGGTGATCTCATCCCATCGACGGGCCGCAAGCTGGAGGGCGTCGGCGTAGCTTCGCCACAGCGACGTCGCCTCCTGGAGCAGGCCGCGGCGCTGTTCATTGACATCCGCATCGCCGGAGGGCTGGCCCATGAAGGTGATGGCCGACGGCCGGAAAAACGACGTAAATAATTCGCGGTGCACATCCAGTACCTCCTCGCGCCAATCGTCCATCAGCGCCTCGTTGGAGTCCTGAATCGCGGAGACAAAGGCCGCCGGAGCACTTCCCTGGCGAAGCCAGTCGCGGCGCAGTTCCATATCCGTGTAAAATGCGCCGAGCTGACGGGCCAGAAAGGACTCGCGCGACATCTCGATGAAGGAACTCATCAATTCCCGGCGCAGATCACCGGTGTAGTTGTGATCGTCGTCGAAGTGTTCGGCGCGGATGTCCCGCGAGGCATTGCCGATCAACTCAAAGGCACAGACGGCCCGTTCGTTGGGCTCGCAGGTTTCGTCCTCACTGTCGGCACAGGCCTTGAGGAAATCCTCGAAGCTCACATCTTGCTGGCCCTCTCCGGCAAAATACTCGTTGATCTGATCGGCGGTCATCTCCTCGTCGTAAACTTCGTGCGTCACCGCCAGAGCACATTCGGCTCGCGCTCCAGGCTCACCGTCTTCAAAATCGGCGACGGAATCGATGCCGTCGCAGTTTAGCGCCTTCTCGTCGCCACCGATGGTCTCCGTCACCTCCGGGGCATTGAAGGCATCGAGCCCCACGCCGCAGGCCTCGATGGGAGTTGCACCGATCAACTCTGAATGGGGCGTATTCTCATCGTCGGTCTCGGCGGGCTGGGCATCGACGTCGGCGGGCAGCGCGTCACGGCGTTCCAGTATGACCTCTCCCAGAAAGCTCAATTGTCCGACCTCGAGTTGTCCTTCGGCGTCCTGTCCGTTGTGCGCGCCGACCCATCGGTCAGAGACGGTGGCCACCAATTCACCGTCGTCGAGGGCATCGGCATCGAAATCGAAGCGAAATTGGCGTTCCACCTGGTCGGCGTCCAGATCGGCAAACACCGCATCGCCCAGATCAAAACTGGAGGTCAATACCGCCTGATAGACATTGAGATGTTCGCGATACTCCAATTCGACGAAGCTGTGTTCGCTGGTCTCAAAGTCGGTGTGAGGCGTAAATAGCGACGCCCGATCGACGGGCAGTCCCACCATCATATCTTCTGGTTCTTCGCCGGCGACGAGCAACTCCATCGGAAATTCCTGTCCGCCCATCTCATCGATCGCCAGTCTCCCCCGCCAGATTCCCTCCAGGCTCGGCTGGGGCTGCAAGGCCACTTCCTGGGTACCGACGGCGGTGTGGATCATCAGGGTCACGGTCTGCGGCTCCGAGGCCTGCGGAGCGGCAGCTCCCGGCTCGACGGTAATCGAAAACGAATCCCCGTCGCCCGGTGCGTACTGAATCCGGGTATCGTCGCTTTCTCCGTCGCTTCGCGACAGCCGATAGGGCACGCCCTGGGCCGGGATTTGACCGTCGACGCCAAACTCAAACGTGATACTGGCGTCGTCGTCGCCGACAATGGCCAGTGGGTCGGGATAGGCGTCGATTTCAACGCCGACCAGCGTATTGGGAACTTCGATATCCTCGACGCCTCCCGCATCACCGGTGGTACAGCGTCCCCGCGCCGTACAACTCGCGCCGTCACAATCGGCGTCTTCGCTACAGACCTGTGCACAGCTTTGCTGAAAGCAGAAATAGCCCGCCGAGCAATCCTCGTCGACCGCACAACCGCCCTGCGAACTGATGAGCAGAGAATTCGCCGGCGGAGCCTCCACCGCCCCTCCGTCCTCGCCACCCTCTTCTCCGCCTCCGCATCCGAAGGATACCAGAAAAAGCGCCGCCATGAGCACCAAACCGCCAGATCCAATCCGCCACTTCCGGGCGGCCCTCAACTCATCGCATTGTGGCATCAATTCTTTCCTACACTCGGGATGTATTATTCGCCAAATTCCCGCTCTCCCCACCCACTGACAATACACGAAAACCGATCAGTGTGCCGTAAAGCCCTGGGAATTCGGTATTCCCCCGAATTCGTCACGAGGGTTCACACGTGGTTGAACAACTGAAATTCACGTACTCGCAGAACTCTAACAAGTTGTAACTCTCCCCGCAACTAGACTGCCCGACGGTTGCTCCGAACCGGTCCCCCCCCTTGCTACAGAAGCCAACCGCGTGTCCTATCCCCCACCTGTATTCGCCGTTTGTCGATTACTTCTGAGCGCCAACCCCGCTGCGATAGCGGCGAGCAATACAAAAAACCCGCAGCACAACCCCGCCGACAGGTCATCTCCCAGTTGCAGGGCCAGATCGAATACCCCCAGCTCAATTCCGGTTTCCCCAAACCACTGGATTGCCTTCATCCCCACGACAAATAGCACCAGGAAAAGCACCAGCGCCGGCACGAAGAGCAACCCCTCGATGGCCAGATATTTCAGAAGCGGTCAAAAAAGTCTCCCATCGGCATTCGCCGGCTGATTTGTCCGGCTTCTTTGCGCGCTGGGAGCAACGCGACCGAGTGCCCCTGGGGTGCTCAATACTCGACTTATCCTACGGATAGGCCTC
>CAYUPT010000457.1:0-3926 GCA_964446725.1 uncultured Bradymonadales bacterium
GACGAAAAATTGACCAGCGTTCTCGACACTCGCGGTCTGCCCCGTCCACGACTTCGCATCGACTGCGAAGTCGAACTCGACGAACTGGATGTTCGCTTCGGTCGCGACCTGTCTCGACTCGGTCCCTTTGGAACAGGCAATCGCGAACCCGTGTTATTGTGTCGAGAGAGTAAAGCCAGTCGCGTCCGCGTCGTCGGCAACGACCACCTCAAGGCGAAGTTCCGCGATGGCAGTGGCTCTCTGGAGGGCATCGGGTTTTCGATGGCCGACGAGCGACCGGTACTCGATCAGCGGGTCTCAGTGGCCTTCGTCCCCCGGTTTGCGACATTTCGCGGCCGAACCCGCCTCGAGATGCATATTCGGGGACTCCGCCCGGCAAAGGAACACTGCCCGGACCGCGTCGAACAGTTGTAGTCCGGGAGGTCTATTCAGCGTTTGTGATTTTCCAGTGGGCGCTGGCGTCGACAGTGCGGCGTTTGCGCCCCAGCGAGGTCTGTCCATGGCTCGACGCCGCCGCCGATACGGGCGCCGAAAAACGCCCAACGTCTGGTTTGTCATCTTCCAAATTGTCATCCTCGCCGGGCTGTTGTACGCCCTTATCGAGGTTCGCGACTCCATCGGTCAGGGCACCAGTGTGATCGTGGAGTCGCTGGCGACCGAAGACATCGATGTCAGGGATCGCTCGGAACGACAGCAAAGCGATTTTCCCGGTACCAGCACCGATGACGATGACGAAGCGCAGGCCGCCAGTGGGCACGAGTCCGGCGAGCAGGCGGAGCCGGAAACGGAAGAAGAAACCGACGACGAACCGGAGGGCGAAGGCGAACCGGACGACCAGTAAGCATTCGGTCGCCCAAAGAGCTACCCGCCGTCTGGAGATAAGCTCCGCGCCGTCTCGCCTCGCGTAGCCGCGCCAAATGCTCGCTTGCGACGGTGCGTTACACCAAGAAACGTTCTGTTACGGCTTGACAATTTTGGGGTTCGCTAGCATGGTCTGTGCACCCGACGTATCTCCCGATACGCGGGTTAAACCCGGATCAATACAGGCGCCTTTCGCAGGGGGGCCCCGGGCGCAATTAGTTAGCTATGGAAGACAATGAACGATCAGTCCCTGCCCCCGATCAAAGAATTCGCATTTCTCCCGGAATTCGCCGAACACCTCGCCGAACTCGAGGAATTGGCCGAAGACGAGGACTGGGAGTATCGCTTCACAGAGAGCGAATTTCCCAGGCCCATCCTTTACGCCTACATCATCCACACCTTCAATCGCATTGAAGAAGAGGACAAGATCGCGTTTGCCGCCGACGATCGCGCGGCCTGCTTTAACACCGGTCTGGTCACTGAAAACCAAGAGCCGCTATTCGCCCTCTTCGATGAAAATAAGATTCCCGACCGCCAGCCCTGGTATTTTCAGGGGTTTGTCCGCAAAGGCGACGTCCGCATGACGCGCTTTGGCGACCTGCCGAAGATGGCCAATTATGTCGAACGCGCCGAAGACTTTGTCTTCGACCCGGCGCTGGAACTCCGGCCCAATACAGAACATATTATCGCCGAAAACCGGGACCGATTTCCCGTTGAATTTGATACCTACGGCGACTTCCAGCTACAGAATCTTCTGTCCGGCGCATTTGAAAACGCCGTGCAGCGTGCGCGCAGAAACTTCCGGATCGCCATCCCGCAATACCACCGCGGGCGTATCCAGCTTCTGCTCCCGCTATGCCTGAGAAACCCCTCGGAACCCGACCTGGCAGCGGTTATTGAAAAGCTCGACGGCTACTACCGCGTTGCCACCTGCCTGACGCTCGACCAGGCCTACAGCAACGCCCGACTGCTGGGACGTGTCGATGAGATCTGGCTGCGTTGATTACCCGTCGTAACCGAGCAGCGACTTCAGTGCATCCTGATTGCCGTCGGCGAGTGCGGCTTCGGCGCGCAATCCGTCGCGGTCTCTTCCGATGGCACAGACTGCGCGAATCTGACCGTTTTGAAGATATCCGATAAGGGCGTCCCGCTCTTCGATCGAGCCGTCGACGACCGTCGAATCGAAGTCCGCGGCGTGGCCGATATACTGGACGGTCAGGTCGAAGTGACGGCTCCAGAAAAAGGGTATGCCCATCTTCGCCGGCGGCTCGCTGCGCAATATGTCGCGGGCCACCCGCTGGCCTTGACGCTGGGCGGCGACCCAGTGTTCGATCCGGATCAACGTCCCGGTTTCGGACTGCGGGAAGCGAGCGACGTCGCCCGCCGCATAGATCGCCGGATCGTTGGTCTTGAATTGCTGATTGACCACAACGCCGTCATCGATATCGAGGCCGGCCGCTGCCGCAGGATCGGTGCGCGGCCGCACACCGACGCCGACGACGACCAGGTCGAAGTTGATTTCATCGCTGTTGGTCAGTCGCGCCGTCCGGTCGTCGATCTGTTCGACCTTGGCACCCAGGTGAAAACGGACGCCCTGCTCTTTGTGAACGGACTTGATGAGCCGTCCGACATCGTCGCCCAGCACCGAGGCCAGAGGCAATGACTCCGGGGCGACGACACTGACGTCCAGGCCCCGATGTCGAAGCGACGCCGCGACCTCCAGACCGATAAAGCCCGCGCCCAAAATCAGCGCCGTATCGCCCTCTTCGGCGACCTCGGCGATCTCCCGGCTATCGTCGAGACTGCGCAGTGTGAAATACGGAGAGGCCTCGAGGCCACTGATGGGAGGCACAATCGGCTCGGCGCCGGTGGCGTAGACGAGTTGGTCGTACTCCACGGTGGCACCGGACTCGGTTTGTACGCAGGCGGCCTGCCGGTCAATTTCGATCACCGGATCGCCGTCGATGATTTCGATATCCAGATCGGACCAGTGCTCATCTCCCCCCAGCCAGACCCACTCCTCCGGGGCCTCTCCCGCGAGATAGTCCTTCGATAGATTTGGTCGGTCCACCGGTCCCGGCTCGTCGCCGATCATGGTCACCGGTCCGTCGTATCCCTCCGCGCGAAGCGTCTCGGCGACGGCCGCTCCCGCCGCTCCGGCGCCGACGATCACCACTGACTCCGGGTGTTCGCGCGCCCTGTCGGGGCCGGTGCATTCCTCGTCTTTGGGGAGCACTCGAAAATGAAAGCCATCGATTTCGACGGGATAACAGCCCACCGATGCAAAGGCCGGTGCTCCCTCGGCATTGCCCGTCTCCAGGTCAAACGCGGCGTGGTGCCATGGACAGCGAATCGTGCCGTCAACGACCAGCCCCTCCTCCAGTGGCCCGCCGTAGTGGGTACAGCGAGCACCGACGGCGTAGACCTCGTCGTTGTGTTTGACCACCACTACCGGGTCGCCATCGACGACGCCCACCAGCGGTTCGCCCTCGGTGAGTCTCGAAAGTGGCATACCCTCGCCGAGGTCCGGGCCTTCGACCTGCGTATCTTCACCCATGGTTCTCGCTCTCCGCTGCAGTGTCTGGTTGGTTTCGTCGGATGACGACTGCTATTTGTCTGTATTTCATTCGGCGATCAGTCTTGCAGAAAGTACGCGGAAGCTACAATGAAAACTTGCGTCCTATCACCGACGCCCCGCCCGGTTTACACAGTGATTCCTCAATTGGTGGCAAATTCGTAGTTGAAATCTTACATTTCGTGCTTTGAATCTGGCTATGGTCGGCAATCCGCCATCGCCCCGACTCCCCCACGGAGCAGTACCATGACGATTCTTCGCATCATCCTGTGCTTCTTTATCCCACCGCTGGCCGTGTTTTTGACCGTCGGCCTGAAAATGCACTTTTGGCTAAACATCGTGCTCACTCTTCTGGGAGGCGTGCCGGGCATGATTCACGCCCTGTGGGTCGTGGCCCGAAACACCGACAGCGTCGAATAAGAAGCGGTCAAAAATAGCGGACCGAGCACCCCAAGAGTATTCGGTCGCTTCGCTCCCAGCGCTCGGCGAG
>CAYUPT010000458.1:0-3920 GCA_964446725.1 uncultured Bradymonadales bacterium
GTCCAGCGAGGTTATCGTCGAAAATGGCGGCGTTGAGAGCGATATTTGTCGCGTTCAGGACCAGGACCGCCCACAGCAGCGGTACCCGGGATTCGCCGGAGTCGAAATGGCGGCGGAAGACCAGCAGAGCTGCCAGCATCGGAAGGCCTGCGATTCGGATTTGCGCGTATTTGTGGCCGTCCTGTGAAATGCCGGCGACGCCGGTGACGACATCGAAAATAGGGGCCATGAACATCCAGGCTACAGCCGCTGCGATACTGGCCACCACCAGGGGCACGACGGGGAATACCAGGCGCTGTGAATCGGGTTGGCGGTGTGCAGGGAGGCGGCCGCCGATATGGGGCGAGACGACGAGGCCGCCGAGCAACCACATGAGGGCAAGGGCCGGAGCCAGCGATGCCAGTGTGTGAACGGGGGCAACGTCAGCGGCGCGGAGTATGAATGCCAGGTCGACAAGCGTCGGCAGTACAAGCGCCGGAAATACGAGCGCAGATGACAGCGTCCGAAACCGCAGTATCGACCTGAATCGTTCAATCGTCGTCATGGCAACCGCGGGAGGTACAACACTGCCGGGGCTTTTGTGGTGAACTTCAGACCGCGCATTGAGATACCGGTGGCGGATCGTTCAAGCGACATCGTATCGCAGGGAAAAGGCATTTCAAAGCCGGTGGAGCTGGCGTCCATGAGGATCTGCGGTTTACCGCAGGCGCAAGCAACTCCGACGATGCGATCAGGTCGAGAAGTCATCGCCCAGGGTTGACCTGACCTGTTGTGCCATACAAACATCGCCGCCCGGCGACGGTGGAAAGCGTCGCCAAACGGTTCTCAAGAAGCACTCTATTGGGTTAGTTTCAAATCTTGACTTCGAATTACGTTGTGCCAGCCTATACTGGCGATGGTGGTGCTGTTTTTAACCTCGTAAAAATTGCCGATGAGCCGGTCATCTGCGGGACGATAGACCACCAGTATCAAGACTGTAGACTTGACGTCGCCGAGGTCAGAGCATAATTTGCGCCCTGTTTTGTCGGTCCGAAACCGTACCGAAGAACCAAAGAGATTTCAGAACACCGCGCACAATCACTTTGTTGTCCGAAATCACCAGTTCCATCCCCTTGTTTCAAGGAGTAGCCTCGTCATGTCTTTGAGACGTATTTTCGCACTTCTATCCGTTCTTTTGCTGGTGGCATTGGTCACTACGGGCTGTCCTCCCGATTTCCCCAATTGCGATACTGACGAGCACTGTCAGGATTCTGATGAAGGGCAGGAGCAAGACCGCCTGTATTGCGTCAACGGCCTGTGTCAGCAGTGTGCCGACGACGACGATTGCGCAGAAGGCGAAGAATGTGCTGCTGGCTCCTGCGAACCGATTCCGGGATACTGCCAGGCCGACGCCGATTGCGACGGCGATCAGGTCTGTCGCGACAACGAATGTGGCCCCGAATGCCTCGATGATGACGACTGCGGCGTCGGCGAAGTCTGCGAGGGCGGAAGCTGCGTCGAAGAGGCGGAGTGTTCGCTCGATGCCGATTGCGACGGCGACATGGTCTGCGAAAACGACGAGTGCGTCGAAGCGCCGGAAGAGACCTGTGAGTTGAGCACGGTGCACTTCCCGTTCGACAGCTCCAATCTGACCGATGAGGCGCGCTCGGCGCTGCAGGACAACGCCGACTGCATCCAGGAACGGGGCCTGTCGATTCAAATCGAAGGTCACTGCGATGAGCGGGGAACCACCGAATACAACCTTGCGCTCGGTGAGCGTCGGGCCAACTCGGTTCGCGACTACCTGACATCGATGGGCGTGTCGTCCAATCAAATTTCGACGACGTCCTACGGTGACCAGCAGTTGCAGCGTCGCTGCGGCTCGGATGGCTCCGAGAGCTGCCATGAAGAGAACCGCCGCGCGGTCTTCAACATCGAGTAACCCTCGATTAGTGCGCGTCGAACAGGGCCCGCCGAATTGGCGGGTCCTTTTTTTGGTTTGACCACCGACACTATTGCGCTGCGTCGACACCGACCTTCCGAACAGCGAGTTCGCCATGAAACGCCCGTTATTGACCGTTCCATCAGGTTTGGGGACTGCTCCAGTCGCGTTGGCGGTGATCGCTGCGCTGCTATTGACGGGGTGTCTGCCGATCTGGCAGGCCCGGGAAATGGAGGAAGATCTCCAGCAGATGGAAGTGCGCCAGGCCGAATTGGAAGAAGAGGCCCAGCAGCGCGAGCGCGAGCTGGCGGAGATGATCGAAGAGGCGCAGGCCGAAATTGACGAATTAGAGGACGTGCTCGAAGAAGCGCGCAATATTTTGCAGCGCGACAGTGCCGAATTGGGCGCTGACGTCGCCCAGTCGCGTCAGGAATTGAGTCAGCTTCGGGGGCAACTGGAGACACTGGAATTTCAACATCGCCGCCTCGAGCAGGCCCTCGATACCTTTCGCGACGACATGGATACCCGGTTTGCCGATACCGAACCGGATCGGTTGCTCGAGAAGGCCGAAGAGTTTCAGGAAGATGGAGAATATCACCTGGCCCGTCGGGCACTGGAGCAGTTTTTGACGGACCATGAAGACCACGAATTGGTCTCGGAGGCCCGGCTCGAACTCGGAGAGGTCTATTTCGAGTCTGAGATGTGGGAGAGCGCGGTCAATGTCTTTCGCGATCTGCGCGACGATACCAGTTCGACGACCCGTCAGGCGCGAGCGACACGGCGGATCGGCGAGGTCTTTTTGAATCTTGGAGATTGCGACAATGCCGAGCTATTTTTTGAGGCCGTCGTCGCTGATTATCCGAATTCCGCGGAGGTTTCGGAGGCTCGAGAATTTCTCGATCAGATTCAACGAGGCGATTGTCCACCGTCCTAATCGGAGACCGACGACGATGAGCCATGGGATGGCGGTTTGACGCGCTGAGTGTGCGGACGTAACTATTCGTCGACCCCACGAAGGGATGCCACAAGTTCCACAGAGGAGAGATATGTCGGAAAATGTAGAGGACGTTCAGCGCTGGCTCGACGCCCAGATCGACGCCGCCGGCCAATTGGTCAATGTCGGTAGCAAAGCGCTTCGCCAGCGCCAGACAGACCGGGGCGCCGAAGCACTCGAGGAGGCCAAGGTCATCCTCGATATGGCGGAGCGCGAAACAGACCGCCTCCTCAAGATGCGGGCCCGGGTGTTTAACGAACTCGGCGTCGTCCATCAGCGCCGCAGCGAACCCGAGCAGTCGCGCCAGGCCCACGCCCGGGCCGCCGAGATGTGTGACGAGTTAATGGCGCGCGATGTCGATTTCGCGTCAAATACGGCGGCCACGAATCTCAATTTGTCGAGCACTCTACTCGCACTGGGAGAGGCCGACGAAGCGCTGGAATGCGGTGAGAAGGCACTGGGACTGCTCGATGAAATCGACGAGCAAGAGTCCGAGCAGGCGGGCCCGAATCCGCTCCACGTCGGGGCCCGCCAGAATCTGGCGGTCATCTACGCGCGCCGGCAACAATGGGAGAAGGCCAACGAGACGATGGCCAAAGCCCGGGAGTTCGCCGACGAACTCGCCGATGCCGGCCAGCCCAACTACCTGGCCCAGCTCGCCCAGGGCTGCCAGCAGTTGAGCGTCATCTTCTTTGAAGAAGAGCGCTTCGAAGATGCCCTGCATTGGGGACGGGCTGCCGAGGAGCTGTCGGAGCGGGCCTTCGATACCCTTGGTCAGGGAGTCCTTCGGATTTACGTCGTCAGCCAGGTCAATCTGATCTCGTACTACGAAAAGCTGGGGCGTTTTGCCGATGGCGAGGATTGCCTCTGGAAGGCACTGGACGTCGCCGGCGACGAGCCCAGAATTTTGCATCGAGGGGCCGCCTTTTACGAGACCTGTCGCAAACAGGCCGATAAGCGCCTCGAGAAGGGGAATCTTCCGCGCGAGGAAGTCGACGACGGCTA
>CAYUPT010000459.1:0-3917 GCA_964446725.1 uncultured Bradymonadales bacterium
AAGCAGCAATTGCTCGATCTGGTCGATGGTTTCGGGCATTTTATCGCGCTCGTCGCGGTCGCCGACGACGGCGATCCGGGCGGTCTGCAGATAATCGACGTAGGACTCCGTCGACAATACATGTTGCTGATCGCCGAGGTATTGCTGGAGCTCGTAGACTTTGGAGTAGACTTCGGGGTCTCGAAAGGCATCGCGCTCGTCGGATTCGAGGCTTATTTCGAGCGGTAGGATACCACCCAGGTTTTCCTCGATCTTTTCGGTGGCCTGGTAGGTCGGATGATCTTCGGAGAGGACCTCCAGGATATAGCTGTCGATGTCGACGTCTTTGCCGTGAAATGCCACGGCGCCCGTCAGTAAAAGCCCGACGGTGACCGTCGCCCAGGGGCGGGCGAGCAATTTATCGCCGATGGTCATCAATGTCCGCTCCAGCAGCGGCGCTGTGCCATCATCGCGGTTCGGACCGCCGCGGGAAGCGGGGCGCATATAGGTCAGGCTCGAGGAGAGAAAAAACAAGGTGGCCAGGTAGGCGAACATCACCCCAATGGCCGCCTGCCAGCCGAAGCTGCGCAGAATCGCGGTATCCGCCGACAGCAGGCTCAGAAAGCCGACGGCCGTGGTGCTCGTCGTCAAAAGGCAGGCGACTCCCGTATTTTCGACCATCGCTCGAATCGCCTCCGAGTGAGACTTTCCGACCTCGACCTCCTCGGCGTGGCGGGTGACCATATGGATGCTGTCGGAGATGCCGATCACGAAGATCAGGGTGGGCAATACATTATTGATGATGTTGATGCTGGAATCGGTGACCACCAGCATGGCCACCGTTGCCGCCAGAGCGATGATGACCGTCCCCAGCGGCAGAATAACGCCGCTTGGACGGCGAAATAAGTACAGCAGAATCAGCATGAAGATGGCGGCCGTAATCGGCACGAAGGTAATCTGTTCGGTGCGCAATTGGTCGACGATGGTCACGCGCAACGCCGGAATGCCCTGAACGGAGTAGTCGATGCCGTCGGGGAATTCGTATTGAGCGAGGATGTGTTCGATATCGGCAGTGATCTCCTCGAGGTCGGTGACGGCCTGGAGGTCGGGCTCGACCCAGACGGCGATGAGCGCCGCCGTGCCATCGGCGTCGACGAGACGATCAGCGATCAGCGGTTCTTCGGCGACGTAGTCTCCGAGGCGGCGGGCCTGATCGGCGGTGACCTCGGGGCCGATTATGATGTCGGAGTCGGAGTATCCGCGCGGATCTCCCAGGTGCGGTTCGGCACTCATGCTGTCGGGCCGAGGCAACGACAGCGTGGCCAGCGAATGGGCGTCGTCGATGTCCTCGTGGCGTCGCAACTGGTAGGTTGCGTCGCGGATCGGAGCCAGCGCTTCCGCTTCGAGCAGATCGTCGCCCTCGACGAGAATGGACACGACGTTATCTTCGCGTCCGAAGCGCTCGGCAAAGATCTCGCGGTACTCATAGGCGTCGTCGCCGGACTCGAAGAGCTGCTGCGGGGTAAAATCGAATTGAAGGCCCGGAGCCACGGCCATGCAGGCGACGAAGATGGCGCCGATGACCGCCAAAATGATGGCGCGGCGTTCGATGATGAGATCGGCGAGATAGCGGTACATTGGATGGTCCAAAACGGCGTGAGGGGTCGAGCGATTGAGGAGCGACGTATTGCGCAAATGCTCCGCTCATTCTACTACTCGTCGACTCCACGGGAAGTCGGCGACGTTGAACGGCCGCACTCATCGATGGACGATGGTGTGACGCGAGTTTGTGGTGGAGAGTTTTACCTTTGTTCCGAAATTTCACGGCCCGGTGACACTTTTGCGGTCCGGCGGCGTAGGGATTGTACTGATGAAACCGATTACGATGGCATTGGATGTGGGGACGGTCCGAATTGGTGTGGCCGTCTCCGATGAAGAGCGTTCCATGGCGTTACCACTGGAGACCGTCGACGCCAAATCGCATGTCGAGGCCGTCGAACGCATTGTCGAACTCGTCGACGACTACGACGTCGACGAGATCGTCGTCGGCTGGCCCCTCGATATGCAGGGCCGGGAGGGGCGCGCCGTGGAGCGCGTCCGTCGGATAACAAGCGATCTGGAGTCAAAATTGCGGCGCGATATCCCGATGGTGCGCTGGGATGAGCGAATGACCACCAGCGCCGCCGATCGCCTACTCGTCGATGCCGATGTCTCACGTTCGCGACGCAAGGAGGCCGTCGACCAGGTGGCGGCCTGCAAAATCCTGGAGGGGTATCTCGAATCCAAGCAAGGGTCCGACGGAGGGGAGCGGTGATGGGCAGACGGCAGTCAGCAGGATGTTTGGGGACGGCGCTTCGGCTCGTCGTCGCCGCGCTTGCGGCGATGATCGTCGTCGGCGCCGTCGTCGCCGGACTCATGGCCTATCAATACAATGACTTTATCGAGTCGCCGGTATTGTCACCGGACGAGACACAGCGTCTGGTCATTCCGCAGGATACACACTGGCCGGGAGTGGTGGAGCGAGTCGAGGGGGCGGGGCTTGTGGACTCCGGCCTGTATTTCGATCTGTGGGGTCGTTCGACAGGGTTGGCCGAGGAGGTCCGGGCGGGCACATTTCAGCTCGACGGTCCGATGGCCCTCGACGAGCTCGCGGATCTGTTGCGCCGCGGAGGGCGGGCCGACGAGGTCGTCGTCACACTGCGCGAGGGATTGACGAAATTCGACTACGCCGATTACCTCCAGGAGGCGGGACTCGTCGATCGACAGCAGTTTTTGGAGATTGTCGACCACCCCGAGCGCTACGAATGGATCGATGCCGATAAGGAGAGCCTCGAGGGGTATCTGTATCCCGACACCTATCGCTTCGAACAGGGGGCGTCCGAGGAGGCGATTGTCGATCGGCTCGTCGAACGCTGGAAGGAGATGGTGGTGCCCCTCTTTGAGGCCCACAGCGAGCAATTGTCGGTACTCCACGACGACTACGACTTCGACCGCCACGACGTCGTGATCATGGCCTCTCTGATCGAGCGCGAAACGGCCGTCAATGCCGAGCGCGATGTGATTGCCCGGGTATTCTACAACCGCCTGGACCGCGGCATGCTACTTCAGACCGACCCCACATGCGTGTACGGCGAGGCGACCTACGACCAGCGGCCGACGCCCGAATTGTGCAACGACCCCTACAATCGCTACTCGACCTACGTCGTCGACGGACTCCCTCCGGGGCCTATCGCCAACCCCAGTGATACCTCCGTGCAGGCCGCGCTGCTCCCGAGCGAAGCACCGGAGGTCCAGGACTACCTGTATTTCGTGTCTCGACGCGATGGGACGGGGCGTCACACCTTTACGACGAATTACGCCGACCACCGACAGGCCATCCAGCGTCATCTCATTGATCGCTGAGCCGGTGACGATTTCGCGGCGTCACGAATGCTCTTCGCCGAGCGGCAAAAACAGGACGTGGAATCGAATGGTGCTCAGTCCCGACGTCTCCAACGCTTCAAATGAGAAGTGTTCTCGCAACTGGCTGACGACGCAATCGGCCAGCCTGTCGCTGCCGGTTCGATTATTCCGGGTGACCCCGGCGACGACCTCGCCGTGCTCTCCGTCGATAGTAAATTGGACATCTAATTCACCGCGCGTATCCGGAGCCCGGTCGAGTTCCTCGACATAACACTGACGCAGCCGTTCGCGATGCGTGACGAGCTGGCCCTCGACGTTGGCGCGGTCGATGCCGGAGCCGATTTCCAGAGTTTCTCGAAGGGGATGAGCGAGAGCATAGCGTTCGCCGTCGCCGTCATCGCCGGCGGTCTGCTCGATGGGCGCTTCGATGGGCTCGGCAAGTCGCAGCGTCTCCAGGCCGTCATCGGACATCGATAAATAGGCGTAGAGGCCTGCGGCTCCGGCGACGAGGCCCAGGATTCAAAAGAAGATCGACA
>CAYUPT010000460.1:0-3910 GCA_964446725.1 uncultured Bradymonadales bacterium
GCTCCAGATGCCACTTCCAGAGGGCATGGACGGCTCAGAGGCCATGCAAATGATCGATCCCGGCAAGGATGTGGATGGATTTCATCCCGTCAACCTGGGCTCGTTGATGTCGCGGCGATCATTGCTCGAACCCTGCACGCCGACGGGGATTATGACACTGCTGGAGGCCGCCGGCATCGATCCCGTCGGCCAGCGCGCCGTGGTTATCGGTCGCAGCCTCATCGTGGGTCGACCGATGGCCCTGATGTTGGTGCGAGCCAATGCGACGATGACACTCTGTCATCGCCACACCGAAAACCTCGAAGACATCGTCGGCAGTGCCGATATTCTCGTCGTCGCCACTGGAGTCGCCGAATTGTGCAAGGGCGAATGGCTCAAGGACGGGGTGGTGGTCATCGATGTCGGAATCAGCCGCGTCGACGGATCGCTTTGCGGCGATGTCGAATTCGAGGCCGCTCGAAAGCGAGCCTCTCGAATCACACCGGTTCCCGGCGGCGTGGGCCCGATGACGGTGGCCACGCTGCTGGAAAATACGGTGCGCGCGGCCTGTATCCACGAAGATCTGGTGGTGCGCGACGGCGATGTTATCGACTGCGAGGAGGTCGGACTTCGCTACGAGACGATCGACAACCTCGGCATTACTCAACTGCGCGCGGATACCGACCGCGGAGTTTCGCCCGGTCAATTTGAGCTGCAATCATGACTGATCTGGAGTAGCTGATGAGTGGAGATACTGCACAACAACAGGTTCCCCTACACGATCGCCACGTCGAACGGGGCGCCCGGATGGTCGATTTTGCCGGCTATTCAATGCCCGTGAAATACTCGACGATCAAAGAGGAGCACCGCGCGGTCCGAAACGCCGCCGGTCTCTTCGATGTCAGTCACATGGGCCGCGTCGATGTCGTCGGTGACGACGCCATCGCCGCCGTAGACCGCCTGATGACCAACGATGTCAGTGCACTGGTCGACGGCAAGGCGCTGTACACCGTCATGTGCAACGAAGAGGGCGGTATCATCGACGACCTCGTCGTCTATCGCCTCGCTGAAGACCGGCTGCTATTGTGTCTCAATGCCGCCAATCGGAGTCGGGACCTGGAGCATCTGGAAGCCGGTCTGCGAGGCGACGTTCGCCTCGACGACCGCTCCGACGAGACTCTGCAACTGGCGATTCAGGGGCCAAATGCGGAATCGATACTCGCGGAGTTGACCGACGCCGACCTGTCGTCGATTGGGTTTTTCCGCTGTCAATCTGTGGATGTCGCCGGTGTTCAGACCCTGGTGGCTCGCACCGGATATACCGGTGAAGACGGATTCGAGCTGTATCTTCCGGCCGACGACGGCGTTTCGGTATTCGACGCACTGGTTGAAGACAACGACGGGTCACTGACGATGTGCGGCCTCGGGGCTCGCGACACACTGCGGCTGGAGGCCGGACTTCTGTTGCACGGCCAGGATATCGACGAATCGACGACGCCGCTGGAAGCCGGGTTGAGCTGGCTTGTGAAATTCGACAAGGATTCTGATTTTGTCGGCCGCGACGCGCTCCAAACCCAGAAGGACGACGGTGTGGAGAGAAGGCTTCGGGGACTCGTCTTGGAGGGCCGCGGCGTGTTGCGTCCGGGCTACGACATCGAAATCGATGGACGCCAGGTCGGAACGCTGACAAGTGGCGGTCTGGCTCCGACGCTTGAAGCGAGCGTGGGACTGGGCTACATCGACGTTGACTGTGGCGATACGGACGTTGTCGACGTCGCCATCCGAAGTCGACGTGTTGAGGCTCGCATCGTCGACCCGCCATTTTACGACCGATCGAAGTAAATTGAGACCTCCCGACGACCGTCGGGCTCTTTCTGAAAGAAGCTGTCAAACAAATCAGCCGGCGAATGCCGACGGGAGGTGTTTTTGATAGCTTCTAACTACACAGGACGCGCTATGGACATCCCGGAGAGCTACCGCTTTACCAGCGACCACGAATGGGCCGACGACGAGGGCGACGGAACGGTTACCGTCGGTATCTCGCACCACGCTCAGGACGCCCTCGGTGATATCGTCTTTATCGAATTTCCCGTCATCGGCGAGGAAGTCGACCAGGGCGATGCCTTTGGCGTCGTCGAGAGCGTCAAGACCGTCTCCGATCTTTACGCACCGGTCTCCGGCGAGGTCGTCGCCATCAATGACCAGTTGGAGACGGCGCCGGAGCTGGTCAACGACAGTCCCTACGATCGCGGTTGGCTGGTCCGTTTGAAGGTCGCCGACGAATCCGAACTCGATGCGTTGATGGACGTCGACGACTACGAATCATTTTTGCACGACGGAGAATGAGGCTCGATGCGCTATCTTCCCCAGACCGACGAAGAAATCGACGCCATGCTCGAGACCATCGGTGCGGCGTCGATCGATGAATTATTTGACGCCATCCCCCAGGCGCTACGCGAGCGGGCCGGGGAGATGGAGTTGCCGGCACCGATGGGTGAGATCCCGCTTCGGCGCCATCTCAACGAGCTCGCCGACAACAACAAAGCGGTGCGCCGCGATATCGTATCGCTGCTCGGCGCCGGTTGTTACGACCACGTCGTCCCGGAGTCGCTCAACCAGCTGTTGATGCGCGCCGAATTTCTGACGTCTTATACCCCCTACCAGGGCGAGATCAGTCAGGGGACGACCAAGGCGATCTTCGAGTTTCAATCCATGGTCGCCGAATTGCTCGATATGCCCATCGCCAACGCCTCGATGTACGACGGGGCGCATGCCACCGCGGAAGCGGCGCTGATGGCCCAGCGCAGTTTTCGGCGCCAGCCGGAGCGAAAACACGTCTGGGTGGCGCAATCGACCCATCCGGAATATCGCCAGGCCATCCAGACCTATCTTCGCTGGCAAGACGACGTCTATCACGAGTTTGGCGTCGACCCCGATTCCGGGCGCCTCGATTTCGAAGACCTCAAACAGCAAGTCGGCGATCCGTCGACGGTGGCCTGCATCGTCTTTCAGACGCCGAATTTTCTGGGCGTCTACGAAGAGCCCACGGAGCTCGTCGACTGGGCCCACGACAACGACATTCTGGTCGTCGGCTCCTTTAATGAGCCCCACGCCTTCGCGCTCTCCACACCGCCGGGCGACTTCGGCGTCGATATTTGCGCCGGCGAGGGGATGGGGCTCGGCGTCGGACAGGCCTTCGGGGGACCGGCGCTCGGTATCTTTGCCGTCCGTCAACAGCAGTTGCGCTCCATGCCCGGACGCCTCGCCGGCCGCACTGAGGATACCGAAGGGCGCGAGGGCTACGTACTGACCCTTTCGACGCGCGAGCAGCACATCCGTCGCGAACGGGCGACCAGCAATATCTGTACAAATCAGGGACTGATGGCGCTTGCGGCGGCGATCTACCTGAGCCTGATGGGCAAGGAGGGGTTTCGCGACCTGGCCAAACTCAATATGTCGCGGGCTCGCTTCGCACAACAACTCTTTGAGAAAAAGGGCATCGGACAACTGGCCTATGACGGGGCCTACTTCAACGAGTTTGTCCTTCAATTACCGGTGTCGGCTCGACGCCTCATCGATGAATGCCTCGACGAAGACGTCATCCCCGGTTACGATCTGGGCAGTCTTTCAGAAGAGTGGTCAAATCATCTCCTCGTGGCCAGTACGGAGATGGTCGACCGCGAAAGTATCGAGCATGCCGCCGACGTCATGGCGTCTGCACTCGACCGTTGATTTTGGCTGTTCGCAGTAAGCCCTGAGGCGTCCCGGGTCGGGGCGCCTTTTGCATTCGCTGACCCCGTACGATCTGGAGGGGCCGTCGGCGAATGGGCCGCACAAACTCGTCTATTTTGATTCTACCATGATCCGGTAAAGGTTTCTGCACATGCTCAGCTATGACACCAGTGGATTATACGGCGACGACCTTCTCTCC
>CAYUPT010000461.1:0-3902 GCA_964446725.1 uncultured Bradymonadales bacterium
GAACTCCAGTCGATTCTGGAGTCGACCTGGCTGGCGATTCCCGACCGACAGCGCCGGTGCTGGGATATCGAGCGCCATAAGCCCGATGCGCTATCGATGAGCTATCGCTATAGCGAACTTCCCGATGGTGCGATTGTCGTGGGAGGCCGGATTCGACTTCGGCAAGGCGACGTAGAGGCGGCGCGCCAGCGGATGGACGACGACAAAGAGCGCCGCAACGAAACACAGCCCTACCGCCTGGCCAGCGTCGGAAGCACGTTTGCCAATCCCGACGGCGACTACGCGGGACGTCTTATCGACGAGGCGGGCCTCAAAGGAACGACCATCGGCGGCGCCAAGATCAGCGAGTTACACGCAAATTTTTTCATCAACGAGTCGGACGCCACGTCCGACGACTTTTTGCGCCTGATGGCGCTGGCTCGATACCGCGTTCGACGCGATTTCGGTCTGGAGTTGCGCCCCGAAGTTCGGTTTGTGGGCTTCGACGGCGATCGGCGACTGAGTGACTTCGAAGAGCAGTTGGAACGAAACGATGCTTGAAGACGTAGACATCGATCGGTTTCGGGGACAGCCCGTCGCGATTGCCACCGGCGGCTCGTCGATGGAACGCGACATCAGCCTCGAGACCGGGCGGGCCTTCGAAGAGGCGCTTCGAAACCGCGGCTATGACGTCACGGTCTACGACGTCGCCTCCGATCTCGAACAACTGGCCGATGACCGGCCGGCGGCGGTGCTGCTGGGCATTCACGGCGGCCTGGGAGAACGGGGCGCACTCCAGGGTTTTTTGGAGAGTCTTGAAATTCCGTATACCGGAAGCGGTGTCCTGGGGTCGGCGCTCGCAATGGATAAGCGCCGGGCCCGAAGTCTGTGTGCCGGCGTCGATACTCCCGTCGCCGACGCCCTGTGGTGTGTGCGCGAACAACTGGATAGCATCGATGACGTCGCCGACGACGTCGATGACGCATTGAGCTATCCGGTCGTCGCCAAACTCAATGACAGTGGCAGTAGATTTGGCGTCCATATCTGCCGGGATCGCGGCGAATTCGTCGATGCCTGTCAGTCGCTTCGCCGTGAACTTACGGCGGGGCCGTCCAGTGGCGTTCTCATCGAGGAATTCGTCGACGGGCCGGAGTATACCGTCGGATTTTTCGACCACCGATGCCTGGGCGTCATGGAGATCCGTCCCGAAGATGGTTTTTACGATTTCGAAGCCAAGTACGAGAGCGGCGATACCGATTATATCGTCGTCGACGAGTCGTCGATCTGTGACCCGCTCGTCGAGTGGTCGCAGTCGGTGCTCGAAGTGCTGGGCTGTCGCGGAGTTGCTCGTGTCGATTTCAAAGGCCGGCCCGATACATCGGGGCCCGTCGCCATGCTCGAGGTCAATACGATCCCGGGGATGACCGCCACGAGTCTGGTGCCCAAGATGGCGGCCAGTCGCGGCATTTCATTTGATGAATTTGTAGAAGCGATGTTGGCATCGGCCCGGCTCGACGCGGGCTGATACGAAAGGTGTGAAGATGTAGCAGTCGCAATCCAGGTTGTGTCTTCCGCAAGGATGCGGAAGCCGATGTTCAGGGACGAGCAGTGTTCGGATCACAGGGAAATAAAAACCGGCGCAAAAAAAGCGCCAAACAGCGCCGAAGTCAGCGCCGGGAGACCCTCCGGGTGTGGCTGCGACGCGCCGGGATCGGAGTGGGATTGGCAGTGGTGGCCTTCGGGTTGCCGGCGCTGATTCTATTCGGGTATTCCCACCTGATGGAAAGTGACTACTTCGCCCTGACCTATGTCGACGTCGAGGGCCTGGAGTACCTCGAAGAACAGGCCCTGCTTGACGCCGCCGAAGATGTCGGAGGGGAGCATATCATCGACGTCCAGCCCGATCGGCTGGAGGTCGTCATGGCCCAGTTGCCTTTTGTGGAGGACGTGGAGGTCAACCGGAAATTTCCGGATCGACTCCACATCTCGATCGATGAGCACCAGCCGGTGGCCATTGTCGTCGACGACGGCTTCTGGCTCGTCGATGATACCAACCAGGTCTTTCTGGAACTCGATTCCACCCAACCGGACGGTCAATTGTGGCAGCTGCCACTTGTCACCGGTCTGTCGCGCGCCGACCTGGAAACCGACGAGGGCCAGCAATTGCTGGAGATGGGATTGCAGGTCCAGACGCTCTACGAGCAGATGGAACTGCACGACGAACAGCCGATCAGCGAGGTTCATGTCGACGAGCTGCTCGGCGTCACACTGGTCGTCGGCCAGACCGGCACTGAAGTTCGATTGGGTCGAGATCGATTCCAGGAGCGTCTAGAACAATTCGAGGTCGTCCAGACGTCGTTGATTCGCCGGGGTGTGGACGCATCGTACGTACTTATCGATCACGAAAGTGATCTGGGTCGAGTGGCCGTCGGACAGCGGTCGGAGCCAGTGGACGGCGACGACCGCAACTCGGGGCCCGATTAATGTGGATCAGTTGTGGAGTAGATCACTTTACTTTTGATGTGTGAACAGGCGCATTGCGCGGCCATCGCCCGGCCGATTGAGGGCAGTGCAGAGGCGTTGTCGATGGAACCGTCGGTGATGCGCCAATACCAAGGAAGGTACTTCAATGGAACAACACAGCGAGATTATCGCCGGACTCGATATCGGCACCACCAAGATCGCCTGCATTATCGGCGAGGTATCCGAGGAGGGGATCGATATTATCGGCATTGGTTCTCATCCCTCCCGGGGACTCAGAAAGGGAGTGGTGATCAACATCGATGCCACCATCAACTCCATCCAGCGCGCCGTCGAAGAGGCGGAGTTGATGGCCGGATGTGAGATCAACACCGTCTACGCCGGCATTGCCGGAGGGCATATCAAGGGCTTTAACTCCCACGGCATTGTGGCGGTCAACAACGACAAAGAGGTCAACAACAGCGATCTGTCGCGCGTCGTCGATGCCGCACGGGCGGTGGCCATCCCCATGGATCGCCAGGTACTCCACGTCATCCCCCAGGAGTACATCATCGATGAGCAAGACGGGATCAAAGAGCCGATCGGCATGACCGGGGTTCGGCTGGAGGCCAAAGTCCATGTGGTGACCGCCGCGGTGACCAGTGTCGAAAATATCGTCAAATGCGCCGAGGCCTGTGATCTGGAGGTCGCCGACATTGTCCTCGAGCAGATCGCCAGCAGCGAGTCGGTACTCGAAGAAGACGAAAAGGAGTTGGGGGTTGCCGTCGTCGACATCGGCGGGGGAACGACGGATATTGCCATCTACAACCAGGGCAGTCTAATTCACACCGCTGTCTTGTCGCTGGGCGGAAACCACCTGACGAACGATATTGCCGTCGGATTGCGGACTCCCATGGCGGAAGCGGAGCGGATCAAACAGCGCTTCGGCTGTGCGCTGACCTCCCGGGTCAGTCCAGAAGAGACGATCGAAGTGCCGTCGGTCGGCGGTCGGCCGCCCCGGGTTTTGAGTCGCGAGATCTTGAGCGAGATCATCGAGCCCAGAGTCGAAGAAATTTTCGCCTACGTGGCCCGCGAGATCAAAGATTCGGGTTGCGAAGACCTGATCGCCGGCGGCGTGGTCATCACCGGCGGCACGACCATTCTGGACAATATGCCGGAATTGGCCGGTGAGGTTCTCAACGTCCCGGTCCGCCGCGGCATGCCGCGCGATGTCGGCGGCCTCGTCGATGTGGTGCGCAATCCCAACTTCGCCACCGGTGTCGGCCTCGTCGAATACGGCGCGACGTCCCGGGAGCGGGCGCTGTATGAACAGGACGACCAGGGCATGTACAACCGATTGATCGGACAGATGCGCCAGTGGGTCTCGGCGATGTTTTGATGAGGTCGGAGCCCGCACCGAGATCTCGATCGGCAGATGACGGCGGCGTGGCAGGTCGAGCTTG
>CAYUPT010000462.1:0-3886 GCA_964446725.1 uncultured Bradymonadales bacterium
TGCCGACCTCCCAGACCATCCAGGCCGCCAATTCGTCGCGGCGCTGGCGCATGATGTCGGCCACATCGAAAAGATATTGCGCCCGATCTTCGACGGAGGTCTCCGCCCAGTCCGACTGGGCCTGTTTGGCGGCCTCGATGGCCTCGGTGGCCTCATCGACGCCGGCGCAGCCGACGCGGCCGACGACCTGGTCGGGCCGCGCCGGATTGTGACTGACCAATTCGTCGCCGACGGAGACGTCATCGCCGCCGATGACGACGCTATACGATTTGCCCAGCTTCTGTTCGACGTCCTCGACAGCGCTCTCCAGCTTGCTTCGATCCGAGGCCTGGGCGAAGTCGCGAAGTGGCTCGTTTTTAAAGCCGTGCTCCGTGATCGCGCCGTGTTTCGGTTCGGAACTGCTCTGGGAGACGCCGGCCGGCGGTTCCGGAGCAGCGAGCAACCGCTCCATGCTCTCGTCTTCGGCAAAACTCTGGCGAAGCCAGCTTTCATTCGACGTATTTTCCAGAAGCCGGCGCACCAGATAGGCCATGCCCGGGATCATCTCGCCGATCGGCACGTAGTCTCGAAGCCGGTAGCCGCGCTGTCGGACAGCGGCCTTCATCGGTTCCGCCATCCCGTAGAGCATCTGAAATTCGATGTCATTTTTGTGCAGCCCGCGGGCCTCGGCGTAGACCATGGCGTGGGCGATGCTTCGCACATTGTGAGAGGCGATGGCGGGCCGGACGTGCTTTTGGTTGTCGATCAGAAGTTCGGTGCAGGCCTCGAAATTGCGGTCGGTCTCCCACTTTTCGGTGTAGACCGGAATCGGCCATCCCTCTTGTTCAGCGTGGATGGTCTCGTAGTCCCAGTAGGCGCCCTTGACCAGGCGCACCGTCACCGGCGTGCCCCGTCGCTTCGCCCAGTCGACGAGCGACCTCAGATCATCTTGCGATTCCCGCAGATAGGCCTGACAGACGATGCCGGCATGCTCGAAGTCCCGAAATTCGTCTTCCTCGAGCAGACTCTTGAAGACGTCGTAGGTCAGCTCTTTGTAGCGGTACTGCTCGACGTCGAGGTTGATAAAGGCACCGCGGTCGCGGGCCTTTCGAAACAGCGGTCGAAGCCGCTTTTTGACGGCCTCGATACTGCCCTGGGGATCGATGGGATCGAGCTGGCTGTACAGCGACGAGATCTTGACCGACAGATTCACCCGCGGGATCTCGCCGAAGGGCGCCCGCTCCAGGACCGGACGCTCCGGCCAGCCGGTCGTCTCCGTACACAGCGTCTCCAGAATCTCGTCGTAGCGCTCGAAGTAATCCTCGGCTTCCGCCTCGCTGACCGTCGCCTCGCCGAGCAAATCGAGGGTAAAGGCCAGTTCCTGGTCGTTCCACATCTCCTCGAGCGTATCCAAGGCCTCGGCCGCCGAGGTGCCGGCGATAAATTTTTCGGCCATGCCGACGATCTGCTTTTTGATCTGCCCGGAGGCCTTTTTGGCGATCCAGCCGTCGGGTTTGACCTTCGACAGTCCCCACTGGAAGCTGGACGGGAAGTCCTGATCGGGGCGACAGAAGTACTCCTGCATATGCTCCGCGAGCTGGACGTGGTTTTTGAGCGTCGGAAAGACGTCGACGAAGCGGAACATCTCCACTTTGAAGTCTTCGTCCTGCATCGACCACTCCATCATCTTTCCGCTCCACCAATCTTTGCGGAAAATCGACGGGGTCTGGCCCTGCATACGCTCGAAGATATCGCGGCCAACGCGTTGGATTTGTTGCTCGGATGCTGTCGCCATGGCGTGGTCTCCAGGGAGGGAGGAAACGTGGAGGGAAGTTGTAGCAATAACAGTGCTGGACGGATCTGTACCAGACTGGCAATTGCGCCGTAAAGCGCTGCCACGGCGGTCGCTCCCCCCCCCCGAGAGCATGGATGTGGGACGCCCGGCTAACGTCAGCCGGTGATGTCGATGGGCGTGCCGTTTTCGGCGACTTCGACGTCACCGTCGAAGCCGTCCTTTTCGAGCGCCCGCTTCAGGCCCCACCGCGATCCGGAGGGACCGTGCACGAGGATGGTCTGGGCGGCGTCGACACCGCGGATAAATCCCGACAACTGCCAGCGCGGGGCGTGGTTGATGAGTCGGTGGTGGACGACGCGGGCCTTCAATTCGACGTCCCGTCCCTGCCAGTCGATGACATCACCGGTTTCGGCCTCCACCAGCGCGCCGGCCGGCGTCTGGCTGCGAGCCCGATTGAGCACCGCAATCGTCGCCGTCGAATCGCCCACCAGGGATTCGGCGAGCGCTCCGGCCGGCGTCGAATCTCTGAATTGATCGCCACTGGCGACGACCACGCCGCCGCCTCGGAGCCGACCGGCAGCCCGACTGCGATCGCCGAATTTGATATTGGGCCACCAACCCTTCGAATCCAGCCCACAGGCCTCGAAGACCGGCTCCAGGTAGTCGTCGACCATCACCGACAGGTCGGCTTTAGCCAAAAGGGCTGCCACTTCCACACTCTCGCCGATGCCGCCGGCACCGACGAGGACACCGCCTTCGGCATCCTTGACGTCGTCGACCAGTGCGCCGGCCTCGTCGCTCCAGATGACCTTATTGGCCTCCTCGTCGTTGGCGAGCATCGCCTCTGAGACGACGGCATCGATCGAAAAATCGCCGGTGGGAATGCCGGCACCGGTGACGACGGCCTGATCGTGGGTGCAATAGTCACCGGTATACAACAGGTGACGCGGCTCGTCGTCGGTCTCGATTTCGATGACCGCCATTGCCGCTCCGGCGACGTGTCCGGCGCCCAGCGCCATGATGCGCACGCCGGTCAGCCGCGGAATGGCCTGAAATCTGAGGTAGTCGATCTCGGTGGCGCGCCGGGCGACGGCCTCGGCGCGCTCTGCTTTGGCCCCACCGGACTCCAGGGCAAAGGGCAACTGGCGTTTGGTCGTCGCCGTCGCCAGTACCGGAACCCGAGGCCATTTCTCAATGGCATCGACGAGCCCTCCGCAGTGATCGAGATGGGCGTGACTGATCCAGATGGCATCGGGACGCTCGATTCCCTCCAGCATGTCGTCGGAATCTTGTCCACTGCCACAATCGAGTAATATCGACGTCGATCCCCAGCGCATCAAATGAGCGTTGGGCTCGCCGGCGTCGGCTCCACTTTCGGAAATGAACTGAATATCCATCGTTGTTGTCATCTTGTAGAAATGAACAAGCCCACATAGGCTTCTTGGCTGCACAGCGATTTTTCGATGAGACATACGACAGCAGGATCGACCATCATGGAACAAACGTCGTCGTCCGGCCACGGCTGGCAAATCGACTGGGAGCGAGGCCTCATTCCCCTGTCGTTATTCGTGCTCGTGATTTTATATTTCGGGTTCAATGCATCGCCGTGGCTGATGGCTGCCTTCTGTCTGTGGATACCTGTCTACTATCTGGGGGTACCTTATTACAAGAAGAAGAAGTGGAAGGAGTTTGAACAGACCTTCGCTCGCCACTTTCAGCGCGGCGAACACAAGACGCTTCTCGAGAAATACCGCCAGCACTGGTTTTTGCGTCGCTTCGGCCCACAGAGCGAAATGCTGTCGAAGCTGGGCCTGATCTACTCGGCGCTCGACAAGCACCGCAAGGCGGAGCACGCCTTCGAGCAGGCCATCGACGAGCGAGACGGCAAAGTCCCGGAACAATTGTATTTTAACCTGGCGAACGTCAAATTCGAACTCGGCAAGTACGACGACGCCATGCAGATTTATTTGAGTCTTCGCAAAAACTCGCCGTACCAGCGCGCCGCCCGCACTCAAATGGCTCTGATCGACCTCCACAAAGGGGCCCGGATCGACCAGGCCATCGACTACCTGGAAGATGAGCGCGAAAACGCCACGGGGGCCATGAAAGAGC
>CAYUPT010000463.1:0-3858 GCA_964446725.1 uncultured Bradymonadales bacterium
CTCGATCTGCTCTTCCAGATTGCGCTCCAACACCATGGCATCGCGGAAGATAAAGCGCCATCGCACCGACAGCGCCGACGGACGCCGGCTGCGGTGCTCGCCGATCCGTTCTTGCAGCGATTCGCACTCCGGTAGGATGTTCCGCATCAACTCCGCGGTGTGGATCGCCACCGAGATCACATCAAACTCCAGGGTTCCCGGAGGGCGTATGGTGGGCATGGGAAGCGTCGACTCCGCCAGCTCCGCCGATACCTTGCGCCGGGCGCTTCGCAGTCCCTGACCTCGACTGTCACCGATGCCCCGAATCTGCTCGAAATTGCCCCGAAAGGACATGAATTTCTCGAGATTCGTCATCCCCGCCCGCTCCAGGGCCGACCAGGACATACTGACCGACAGATAGGGCTTGAGGTCGCGAATCGGTCGACGCCGGATAATGCGCCGAATATAGGCATTTTCGTAGGTGTCGGCCACATCTCGAAGCCGCTTTTCGCTGTCTTCGATACGCGCCTGGACACCGCGAACGACGTCGTCGATCCGGGCCTCCATATCGACGAGTTGTCTCCATCGCTTCCCGGCTTCGCCGCGCCGAAACATCACCTCTATGACGACCACGGCAGCGCCTGCGGCGATGGTCCCCACAACAATTAGCAATACTGCAATTTCGACCATAACCAGGCTCATATCGTTGAAAGTCCCATCCGCTCCGGGCGCCATTGTGCGACAGTTTCCGGGCAATCGAAAGGACGACAGTTATCGAAATAGCAGCAATCGTCGCCCCCAAAACCCGGTCCCCGTGTCGTTGAAGACCAGACGCAATCCATTGAAACACGGCGGCCAAACGGGTATGTCTGATCGTCGAAATAACTCGCCCCACCGCTCCCCGGCCCCCGCTTTGACTCGTATGTGGAGTAAACACTGATGCGACACCGCCCTCGACACATTCTTCGCTCGACAGCCATCATCTCGATGGTAGCCCTGACGTTTGTCACCGGCTGCTCCGACGATCCGGACGTCGAAGCGCAGAACCAAAACCAGGAAGAAATTGAAAACGCCGAAGATCCCCAGATCCCGCAGTGCGACATCGAGCTCTGGGAGTGCGATGAATTCGTCGATGGCGCCGATTTGAGCATCGATCGCTACAATCACGACACCGTCATTTTGGACGACGAAAACGCCCTGCTCTTCGGCGGCAACTACTACCTGGAGGGCGGCGGAGCCAGCGGCGCTCACAGCTGGGAGGTCTTTAACTTCGCCGAAGATCGAGTCGAAGTGGAGGCCACGGATCTGGAGGACGTCCGTCGCGATCCATCGATTGTCCAGCTCGCCGAAGGGTCAGTCATCGTCATCGGAGGCCGCGACGAAGACGGCAATAATAAGACGTCGGTCAAGTACTTCTCAAAAGACGATCTGGAGTGGACAGCGCTTCCGGAGATGAACGCCGGCTACCAGCAGGCGAAGCTGCTCGACGACGGTCGCGTCCTGGCGCTGAGCTTTACCCACGGGACCAGTCAGGAGCCGGTCCGGATCGTCGGCCAGGTCTTCGACCCGCAGGCCCTGGAGTGGTCGCAGCTGTCGTCGACTGAGCTTCCCCATAACGAGGTTTCATCGGACTTCGCCTTCGAGCAGGCCCCGGATGGCGATATCATCATGGCCTATCCCAATAAGGCCCCGGCCGCCGACCAACCCGACGAGGACGAATTTTTCGACGACGTCACCAATTACGAAACCACCGTCGTTCGCTACGATTTCGAGGACGGCGAGGCCGAAGAGTTGTGGCACCTCGATCATCTTACTCACGGGTCGTCCTACGACCTGGTGTGGCTCGACGACTCCCAGCGATTTATGCTCCACATCTACACCGAGCAATACGATGAAGAGGAGTTTAATATCCTGCCCGATGAGACCATCGCCTTCACCTTCGATCCGGACTCCGACGAATTCGAACACCAGTACAACCGGGAGCCGTCGCCGGGACCGGTCCTGGAAGTGGTGCCGTCGGACACCATTTTGTACGAGGGCGCTTCAAGTCTTCAATTCCACGAGGTGGAAACCGGCGCCTGGTTCGATTTCCAGCAGGTGCCCTCCGGCATCTACTACTCGACGATGGATCTTCTCGGCGATTGCCGCATGCTAGCGACCGGCGAACAAACCCACTCCACAGACCGGCGCAACGTGCAGACCGGCTACTGCGAGCCGAATTGACGTCGACTTCGCTTGCGCCGCCGCATCGCCCGCCATCCAAACCGCACCGCCTCCTCATAAGGCTCCCAAGGCCGCTCGACATGGTCCTCCCACCCGCGGCGGGCATGGTCTCTTAGACGAGACCACTCGCCGCCTGACAGGCTTCGGTTCTCGGCCAGCGCAAGCCCGAATCGATAGGCCAGTTCGTAGTCGTCGAAATCGCGTCCACTGTCGGCCAGATATTCGCTGTAGTGGACGCGACATTCCCGCTCGAAATCCTCGAATGGCGACTTCGATGTCGCCCCCGGCATCTCATTGGTTGGCTGGTGGTCGATATCGGAGCGCGGGCGTACGTGGACGGCGTGAGAGCGAGCGCCTTTGTCGGGATCTTCTTGTTCGATATCGACGACGTGAAACCATTTGTTGGAATCCCGTTCTTCGGCCAATCCCGGTTCGATATCCCCCCGCTTTTTGTGGCGGGCCTTCGAGGCTCGCTTCGCCGGGGTCTGAACTTCGACGGCATCGAAGCGCTCCAGGATGGTGACGGCATCGTCGACATCGGCGTCGTCACACATCGCGATCACCAGTGCGCCGCCGCTATGGATGCGCCCCCGGTAATCGCCGATATCATCCGGCGAAATTCCCATGACCCGGAGCTCTTCGTCGTGTCTGTCGCCTCCTCCATTGTCATCGAGAAATAGTCGGTCGAAAAACCCCTCCGCTTCTCGTGTCTCGTCGATGATCTGAATATCCGGCGTATCAACGCCGGCGTCGTGCAATGCATCCGTCGCCTGCTGTGCCTGTTGAACGTCGTCGTACAGGGCGGTCACAAATCTGGGCATAACAGCGCCTCCTGTCGGTGATTGGACCGTGTTGTCTGTGTCAGAACCTCCCCCTGCGGCGTTCCCCTCTGGAAGTTCGACACGAGACAGGTCGCCCCAAACTACGACGACCGGCTGTGGAAGCGATCCACAGCCGGCCGTGACTCAACAGGTGGTTTCAGGTTTCGCGGTATCAATCGGTGGACGGCTCAAAGCCGCCGTCGAATACCGATTCCGGATAGGGGCGATCGAGCAGCGTTCCATCGCCGAGTTGCCCGTCCTGGTTGAGGCCCCAGCACTGGAAATCTCCTTCTTCCATCAGCGCACAGGTGTGGAATGTACCGGCGAAGATATCGACGGCCACCCCGTCGAGTCCCTGCACCTTCATCGGATCCATCGGATTCTGATTGGTGTACGGCGGTTCACCGACCTCCATTCCGACCTGCTCGGGCTGCTCGGGCGGAGTCCACCAGGCGTAGCCCTCCCAGAATTCACCGATGCCGAGTTGGCCGAATTCATTGAATCCCCAGCAGTAGACGTCGCCGCCATCGATGACAGCACAGCTGTGCTCACCGCCGGCGGCGACGGCCTGGGCGTTGGCCGGCAAGTCGACCTCGATGGCCTCCGTGCTGTAGACCTTGGGGTCGCCGGACTCGGTGGTGGTCTCCGCCGCCAGTTGGCTGTAGCGGTTGTGGCCCCAGCACTTGACGGCCCCTCCAGACTCCACAGCGCTGACGTGGCCCGAGATCGTAAGACCCACTCCCGAGCCCTCGTCCCAGACTCCGCCGACGGCCATATCGACAATCGGGGTCTCGACATCGACTTCGACCTCCACCGGATAAAACACGTCGTCTTC
>CAYUPT010000464.1:0-3857 GCA_964446725.1 uncultured Bradymonadales bacterium
ACCTTCTCCTGGGGCATCCCGATGCCCGACGATCCAGAGCACGTCCTCTACGTCTGGGTCGACGCTCTGACCAACTATATCTCGGCGATCGGCGCCTTCGAGGACATGGATAAATTCGAGCATTTCTGGCCCGCCGACGTCCACCTCATCGGCAAGGACATCCTGCGCTTTCACGCCGTGTACTGGCCGGCATTTTTGATGAGCGCCGAGTTGCCGCTTCCGGAGCAGGTCTACGCCCACGGCTGGTGGACCGTCGAGGGCGAGAAAATGAGCAAATCCAAGGGCAACTGGATCGACGCCTTTGAATTGGCCGACGAATACGAACTCGACGTCCTTCGCTACTACATGATGCGCGAGATGCCGCTTGGAAAAGACGGCAATTTCAGCAAGGAGCGCGTCGTGGAGCGCAACAACGCCGAACTCGCTGACAATGTCGGCAACTTGGTCAACCGCACACTGTCGATGGCCCAGGGATTTATCGACGGCATCGTCCCCACCGTCGGCGACGAACCGACAGAGGACGAAGATATCGAGTTGCGGGACCTCTGCATTCAGACCCGGGAGGCCGTCGACAAGGCCATGAATGATCGCCAGCCGCACCGGGCCCTGGAAGAAATCATGGCGCTCTCCGGCGAGACCAACAACTACATCCAGACCGTCCAGCCCTGGACGCTCAAAGACGACGAGACGCGCCTGGGCGAGACGCTGTACAGCGCGCTAGAGGCCATTCGCTACATCGCGGTATTGCTGTCGCCCTTCGTCCCCGATGCCTGCGGGCGCATCCTCGACGGACTCGGCATTGACGGCGACCTTCGGACCATCGAATCTCTCGACGAATGGGGCGGGCTTGAGGCCGGAACAGAGGTCGAAAAGCCGGATGTACTATTTCAGAAACTCGAAGCACCGACTGACGACGACACCGACGAAGACGAGGATGAACCCGTGAGCGACGACGAGAACACCGACGAAGAAGGCGCCAATCTCATCTCCTTCGACCAATTTCTGGACGTCGAAATGCGGGTCGGCGAAATCGTCGATGCCGAGCCCGTCGAAGACGCCGATAAATTGCTCAAGCTCTCCGTCGACGTCGGAGACGACGCCCCGCGCACCGTCGTCGCCGGCGTCGCCCAGACCTTTGCCCCCGACGAATTGACGGGCTGGAAGGTGACGATGGTCACCAATCTGGAGCCGGCCACGCTCTTCGGCATCGAAAGCCAGGCGATGCTATTGGCCGCCGAACGCGACGACGGAAGTTTTGCGCTGGCCCGCTATCCCGACGACGTCGAAGCCGGGACGTCGGTATCGTGACCGTCGGCGACGCGGCGACTGTCAGGGTCGGGAATCTCCACAGTCGCCGCGCTGTTCAACAGGCGGTCCGCACCCCGGACGACGACGCCCGTATCGACATCTCGCAGCAGCCAAAGTGAGCCCCCCGTGGTACAGACGCTGGCAAATATTCCCAACTCCCAGGCCCGGCGCAATGAATTGCACCACCGGCTTCCGAGTCTGAATCGAGCCCAACGGCTTCAGCTGTTGTGTTTGACACTGGACGACCCGTTTCCACCGATTCGCCAGGACGTCGCCCAGGCGCTCAAAGATGAGCTGCAGGCATCCCCGGGCCACAACGGAGCGCTGCTTCGATTTCTGGAGGCCACGGCCACCGGCCGGGCTCCGGCCCACGACGTCACCGCCGCCCTCGATATCCCGCGACAATCCCTGGCCCACGACTCCGAACGGGCCCGCATGGCGGCCTGCGTGGCCCTGGAGGGCTCGACGCAACCGACGGAGACCGCCGACGTCATCCGCCCCCTTCTGCGCGCCGAATCAGCCCACCTTCGCTATCAGGCGCTCATCGCTGTATACCGGCTCGTCCCCGGCGACCGCCGTCTGTACGACGTGGTCATCGAGGCCATGGAGGACGACGACCCGGAAGTGGCCGTCGTCGCCACCCAGATCGCCGTAAAAAACGCCTGGACGGATCTGCTTCCCAATTTTCTTCGCGCCCGGGCCCGCCTGGAGGGCGAGGACCGCACGCAGGTCACCTTTTCGGTGGGCGCACTCATTGAAAATTCGGCAATGACCGCCTCCGACCTGCCACCGGAAGCCCGCACCGACATGATCGCCGAATGCGTCGACGCCCTGACCCACGAACCGCACACGGCGGCCGCCAGCAAGACGTTGGCCCGGCTGGAAGCGACCGAGGCCGAAGGGGCGCTCGTCGATGTCACCACAAAGTGGTTTGCCCACCCGATTTTGAAGGTCGAAGCGGCGGCTGCGCTCGTCGAGTTGGGAAGCGCCGAGGGACCCAAGCATCTTCAAAAAGCCCTCAATTCGCGTCGAAAGGACGCCCGCGGCTACGCCCTTCGCGTCGTCGGCACCCATCGACTCCCCCAATTTTTTGACCATCTCGTCGATGTGGCCACCGCCGACGTCTACCACGCCGATACCGCCACTCTGGCGCTGGCCGACTTCGGCGATGAGCGGGCCCGCCAGGTCCTGTCACAGATCGCCGACTCCCATCCCCAGGCCGAAGTCCGACAACTGGCCAGCGACGCCCTCCGTCGAGGACTCGGCGATCAGTCCGACGAACCACTCTTCGGCACTGCCGAGCCGGCCCAATTCGACGCCACCGTCGACCGATAAATTCAATATTCTCGCGACAATACTGAACGCCACCGATTGGACGCCATGACAAAGACACCGCGCCTATTTGACACCCACGCCCACCTGGACTTCCCCAAACTCGCCGAAGAGCGCGACGCGCTGCTCGAGCGGGCCCGCGACGCCGGCGTCGAGCGCATCGTCACCATCGGCGCCAGCGACGGCCTCGACAGCAACTACCGGGCCCTCGAAATCGCCCGCCAATACGACCATATCCGCTGTACCGCCGGCATCCATCCCCACGACGCCTCGGTCTGCGACGACGACGTCTTCGCCACAATCGCCGACGACTTCGCCGAACTCGACGAGGTCGTCGCCATCGGCGAGATGGGCCTCGACTACCACTACGACAACTCGCCGCGCGAAAAGCAGCGCCAGGTCTTTCGGCGCTTTTTAGGACTGGCCCGCGACGTCGACAAACCGGTGGTCATCCACACCCGGGAGGCCGAAGAGGATACCATGCAAATCCTCGAAGAGGCCGGAAATACACGCGGCATCCTCCACTGTTTTGCCGGCTCGCCGGAATTGGCTCAATTCGGTCTCGACATCGGCTTTCACATCTCCTTTTCCGGTATCGCCACCTTCGGCAGCGCCCAGGAGTTGCGCGATATCGCGGCAAATGTCCCGGACGATAAAATTCTCGTCGAAACCGACGCCCCCTTCCTGGCCCCCGGCCCCAAGCGCGGTAAAACCAACGAGCCGGCCTTCGTGCGCCACACCGCAGAAGTCATCGCCGAGGCTCGCGATCAGTCGCTGAATGAATTGGCGGAACAGAGCTATAAAAACGCCTGCGACGTATACAACTGGCAGTGACGCAGACGGCGCTGTGGCGCTGTGGCGCTGAATCGCGGAGGCGCGGAGGACGCTGAATCGCTGACGGCGCGGAAGCGCGGAAGCGCTGTGGCGCTGAATCGCTGAGCCGCGAAAGAGCGCGCTGAGTACCGCTGAGGCGCTGACGGCGCTGACGCCGCGGAAGCGCTGAGCCTTCGCGCCGCTATTTTCGGCGGCAGAGCCGCCGCAACAAATTCGGGGGGACTTCTTTTAGCTGACAAGGCTCGCTCACCACCGATGCAAGATCGATGGGGTCGTTCCTGCCTCAGCATTTGTCTTTACCGCGGCGCTGCAATGTAGCTAGCGGACAGCGGCCCCAACCGGCCTCGCGCCGGTGGGGAGCAAAGTTTGAGAACATACACCAC
>CAYUPT010000465.1:0-3830 GCA_964446725.1 uncultured Bradymonadales bacterium
GCGGTATCCTGGAGATGGCGATGCATCGAATGTGGTTGTGGATCTCAATTGTGAGTCTGGTGGCGATGTCGTCGACGGTGGCGGCCGCCGAAGAAGAGGGCAGCGATGATACGCTCGCCTATGAGCGCCAAAAAGCGGCGCCTGAATTGTCGGAAGACGAATCCATGTCGACCTGGTCGCTCGTCGGCCCGCAGGCGGGAACGGCGATGGTGCTGTCGACGGTGAGCGCCGGAAGCGGGCTGGGGCTGATGGCGTGGACCGATAATCAGACCTCGGGAGCCGGCCTGTCGGGATTGGCACTGCTTCCGGTGTGGGCCTTTACCTATGCACTGGGCGGCATGTCGATTATCTCCGGGCCTGCACTGGCCTCGGGCGGGGTCTCCTGGCTTGGGCGGGGCTCCGAGATCGAACGGGGCTATATTTTTTCGACCCTCGGCGGAGGACTCATCGGGGGCATTGTGGGAGGCCTCGGCGCCTATCAACTCAACGAGATGCTGCAGCCCAATTGGGACGACCGTCCCTGGCTTTCGGGCCTGGTGGTGGGACTGCCACTGGCGGCGGGAACGACCATCGGGTCGGTCGGCGCCTACCACTGGCGGCACGGAGTCAGCCAGCGGCGCCTCGACGAGGACTTTCGGGCGCCACCGGCCTACGACGGTGGGGTCGTGGCTCGCCAGGCCGGCGTTGGTGTCGGTGCGGCAGCGGCGACGTTCGGCGCCGGTGTGGCAGCGGCGTATTTCGCCGGTGACAATCTCCGCGGTGTATCGGAGCTGGGGGCCGCGGTGTCGTCGGTGATCGCGGTGCCGATGGCCGTCAATATCACCGGCAATCGGGCGCACTACCATCCCCAGTATCTGGGAGGGTTCGTCGGCTCCTGGCTCGGCGCTCTGGTCATGCCGAGCCTACTTCCGACGATGGGTACCCGCGGCGGTCGCAGGGGCGGAGCGGCCATTGAATTGGCGGCCTTTGTCGGCGGTTCGATCGAGGGAAGCATTGCCGGCTATCACCTCCAGGCCAGCTCCCGACACCGCGACACCGCCGACGAGCAGCGAGATGACGACGACACCGATGGCGACGCCACAGCCGGTGCCGGTGCCCCTGTGATCGCTCCTCTGGTCGACGACGCCGGCCACCGCGACGGTTGGACGGTTGGCTGGCAGCAGCAGTTTTAGCGCCGGTGACGATGGCGACGGCACAGCCCCGACTGGCGAGGCCCGAGTTGACCTGTCGATCTGTGGCGATTGACGAAACGCCGCTGCTTTGCGACCCCGCCGGTCCGTTGCCGGATTGTTTTTTAAGGCCGGTATCGATCTTAGATTTGCGTCCAAACGCACTGCTGAGCTGTCTCCGAGGTGACGCCATGGCCGATGATATCTCTCAATTCGTCGACGACTTATTCCAGGACCAGCCCGAGGAGTCGGCGGCACTTAAACATCGGCTCCAGGACGTCGATAGCGCAGAGCTGCGGCGGGAATTACTCGATCGCGTCGCGCCGCCGTCGACGGCGGAGTATCGAGAATTGACCCTGGATGTGTTGAGTCTGATCGGACTCGACGACGACGCCCGCGACCGGCTTTACGATTGGGCCACGGCCGGGCAGACGGATTCGGAGTTGCGTCAGTTCTCGTTTGTGGCGCTGATGTTCGACGAGCAATTCGATTCGCTGGAGTTGGCCTCCAAGCTCAGCCCGGAGACGATGGACGACCTCATGGAGGTCAATCTGTCGATGTTTATGGAGCACGCCGAGGAGTTTCCGGAAGTCGCCTTCGAGCTGGCGGGACAGCTCTTTGAGGTCTCGGGGCCGCACCGCCAGGAGCTGTTTTCGATGATGGAAAAGACCCGCCGCAAACTCGGTCACGAAGCGGGGCTGGTGTACGCCGGACTCTTCGGCGACCGGGACTACCAGGAGTTGTGGCCGATGCTCGCGGGGGCTGTCGTCGACGACGGTACCCCCGGCGATGCGGAGTTGCTCGACGAGGCCGCCGCCAGGGCCAGTGATGACGAAGTGGAGCGCCAGCTTCGCCAGTCGGCCATGGAGCTTCGAACGCGAGGCATCGAAGAGCCGGTCGATGCGTCGGGAATCGCCCTCTTTGGCTCCTGTGACGGCACCGGGGGCTATCCGGTGTTGATCGGTCGAGAACGGGAGGACGGAAGCCTGGACTTCATCAATATTTTATTTCGCGTCACCGGCGAATACCGGGATGCCATGATCACCGAACTCGACAGCTACGACGACTTCGAGCATATCGTCGAGCGGATGAATCAGGAGGCCGGCGCCGATTTTGTGGAGGTTTCGCTGGGGACGGTTGCCGAATTGGTGGAACAGCGCATGAAGCGGGCCCAGCAGTTCGACGATGACCTGCCGACGCAATTCGACCTGGTCCGCCAGCGGGTGCGGCGATTGGGCACGGCGGGCCACGAATTGGGAGGTATCGAGCCCACAGAGGATGTCCCCGGCGATGAGCGCGTCGATGAATTGCTCGACCACTGGCGCTACGACTACTGGCTTTTGGATCGCTCGGTATTTATCGAGTCCGGGCTGTCGGAGCCGACCGAGCCCGACGATCCGCCTGAGGAGTGGTACGATGACGCATTGCGGCGGCTGTCGACGCTGTCGGGGTTCGTCGAGCAGACGGCGGCCCTCGCCGATCACATGGCGCGGTGGCATGCCCTTCGCGGCGACGACGAAGTGGCCGGCGAATTCGCCGCGCTGGCGGCGGCAACGCGCGACGAGCCCGGCGAGAGCCCATTGATCCGCCACCGACTCGACCAGACACTGGAGGCCATCGAGGCCTCTCCGGGAGGCGACGACTTTCCCATCGAGCTCATCGAAGATCCGGAGATGCGCCGCAGCCTGCGCCAGCGCTTCTTCTCGAATATCGACAATCCCCGCGGCTCCCATGTGGTGCATCTGACGCTGACCTGTGTGGTATTCGTTATCTTTGACTGGGGGATGAATATTGTGTCGCCGGAACGCCAGCCTCGCCCCGATAAGCGCTACGATCTGGCGTATCGCGCCGCGGGCCAGATCCTCGGCCAACTGACCCGCGCCGGCGCCCCCGACCCGGAGGAACTCCACGGCGCCATTGCCGGGGAATTTGTGGAATCGTCGCTCCAGGCCCAGGACGCATCGAGACTGGCGGCGCTGGTCCTGGAGGAGACCCAGGAATACCTCGATACCTACGCTCAGGGCGAGTTCTTCGAGGCCCTGTCCAATCCCCAGCGCCCGATGGCCGACGCTTTCTTTACGTGAGGACGCGTTAACATTTGTGGCGCCGGGCCGTGGCGCTCGCAAGAACAGCACCGGGGGGATTGTGGCAGACGACAGTGTGGACAAGACGGAATTGGCCGACGAGCGCACCGAGCTCGCCGAAGATCGCACCGAGTGGGCCGACCAGCGCACCTATCTGGCCCAGGAGCGGACCTACGGCGGCTGGGTGCGCACCGGATTGGCGGCGATCGCCGTGGGACTCGGCGTCGTCGAATTACTGCGCGATGTCGAACCGCAGTGGTTGATCACCGCGATTGGCGTCGCTTTTATCGGCGTCGGCGGCCTGATTCAGGTTCTGGCGTTTTGGAGTTACCACAGTGTGCGCCTGGAGATGCAAAAGACGGATCGGCCGGAGATGTCGATTTCGATCTGGTGGATCGGCATTATTACCGCGGGGTTGACGGCGGCAGCCATCGGCGGACTGGCCGTCGTCTTCTTGTGATTTCACCGCAAAGAGGCAAAGGAAGGTCAAAAGCGTTGGGAACCGCAAAGAGGCGAAAGAGGCAAAGGAAACGAATACCGTCGAACACCCGAAACCGACGAGACCGGATCGTAGCCC
>CAYUPT010000466.1:0-3829 GCA_964446725.1 uncultured Bradymonadales bacterium
GGCCACTTTGTTGTCGATCTCGCAGTTCCAACGTGATCGACGAACTCGAACGTTCATGTAGCTTGAGCAACAACCACAGACCGCTCAGCCGGCCATCATCGCCCCTGTCGCGGCGGTTTGCTCCACTGCGATAAACCGGCTAAGCTCTCGGTCATTGCAAATGTAAATCACCACTGGGCTCGTTATGATTGTCTCTTCGCCATCATTTCTCTTTTTTAGCTTCGGCAGACGAAGCCGGGGGGCGCCCCTGTTTGTTGTCGGGTTTTTCATGGTTGTACTGAGCCTGGCGTTCGTCTGGTATACCGAAGAGCCACACACACGGATGGTGGAAGCATTCGACGAACTCCAGCAAAAAACGATAGACCTCAACGCCGAAGGGCTGGATTCAACAGGTTCTGATCAGGCAGTCCGTTTTACAGGCGAAGTGACCACGGATTCCACCCTGAGCGACGAGATCTTCGGGGTCGAAGCTCGAGCCCTCAAATTGGAGCGACGCGTCGATGTTTACCAGTGGATTGGCAGCGACAGCCAGGGCGCTCAACAGGGATGGCACTCCGAACTCCTCAGTATCGATGACGCCGACGATGGCACACTGAGGCGCAACCCAACCACCTATTTTGCTGAACCGAAAACCATGACGGCATCGACGGCCGTATCGGCGACTTGGGCTTACACAGACGACTCTTCGACGGCGTTCCGACCGAGGAGTCGGTGCCGATCACATCATCGGCCCGAGAGGAGATGGACGACTGGCTGCGGCGCGAATTGGCGTCGATCGGCGAGGATACCATCTACTACGGAAACGCTAGCCCACCATTTGAAATCGGCGACCATCGAATTACCTTTCGCGCTGCGACACCCGGAACTTACACGGTACTCGGCGAGCTCTCGGTCGGCGAGATTCGGCAATTTTCAGACATCGCGGGAGCAGCTCATTTCTCGGTAATTCGACCCGGAGAATGGTCGAAAGCGGAGATCCTCGAAGAAGTTCGGCCCCGGCGTTCGGAGAACTCGCCGAAATATCAACTATATGCACTATTGGTGCTTTTTGTGGGGCTCTGGTTGTTTGCCTTTGATCTGAAATTGGGCAAATCGATTCCCGGTATCACCGGGATTAGCTTCGTATCTCAGCTGGTGATCGCACTGCTGACTGCGGCTGGCTTTGCCTCAGTACTCTACGGCGCCCTGTGGTTCGGGCGCTATCCCGTCATCGCCGGTTCGAGCGCCGGAATCGGGGTGGTACTCTCGATTGCCGGGATCTGGCTGAGTCTTCGGACACGACAGGGGGCAGCGCAGAGCAGTGACGAGTCGGAGCGGTTTGACTGGGAGACCCAGAACGAATGAACTCCACCGGGGAACCATAATGACTATCAGGCGATATCGCTTACTCGTACGTCGAGTGCTCCAACGCAGCGCCGGCCCGATAGGGCTGCTGTGGGGACTGGCGACGATGCTCCTGCTGGCACTATCCCTGGTACTAGTATCACAGGGTGTGGAGTGGGTGGAGACCGGTCGACTGACCGTGTCGGGTGCCTTGCCGGGCGTCGCCGCCTTCGGAGCGGTGGTAGTCCTCGATATGTTCCGAAAGGCTCTGTATCGCCCGCTGCAACGGGTTGTTTCCGGAGATAAGCACTCGCTGCGTGTCGGAGAGGTGGCAGCGCTGGCGGGCGAACGTATGGGCGCTGTCCTTGTGGCGACGGTGGCGATTGTCGCCATTATTACCGCACTCCAATGGTTGCTGAGTCAACTGGGATTATCGGAATTTTCGGGCATCGCCATGGTCGTCGCCGGGCTGACACTGCAGATGGCGATCTACTTTGCTGCCACCGGTTCGGGCGCCATCGAGAGTCTCGACCGAGCGCTGACCGCAGCCCGCCGACACACTTGTTGGGTCCTGGGCATTCCCGCCGTATTATTGTGCCTCAGCGCCCTGCCCGGATTGCTCGATGGCGGGGGCCTATGGCGCACAGGAATATCTATTAGCGACTTCGGTATCGTCGATTTTGTGCGCGCCCTCTCGATGTGGATGAGCTTCGAATACCTTCGCTGGATCACCGTATCTGCGGCGTATATCGGCGTTGATGATGCCACGACGACGCCATGATAGAGCTAACGCATTGAGAACGCGTTGACTCGTTGTTGCGGGTCATTCGACACTACCGCCTTCTGGCGCATTTCGACACCGGTCGTTGCAAAGAGTAGGTACCATGCTCTCTATTTGCCTTTCATTATTATCGGGCCCGCGACGACTCAAAGATCCCTTCCTCGTCCTGGCATTTTTATGTCTACTCTTTGGGTTCATCACCACTTACTCAATGGAATCGAACTACGTCTCCGATGTGAGTTCCTACCAACAACTCGCAGAACGAACTGTGACCGTTCCCCCGGATGCCCCGGACTCCGTTGGTCATGCAGACGTTGTTCACGTCACCGGCTCGCTTTTGGTCGACGAAACGCTCAGCGATGAAACCTTCGATGTCGACCACAGGGCATTGAAGCTGGAGCGGAACGTCGAGGTCTTCCAATGGCTGTCAGAAAATGATGATTTCCAGAAGGGCTGGTCCAGCCGGCTGGTTGGTGGACAATCGGAACTTGGCGACCCGCGACACCAAAATCCGCCGGAGCGCATTGTCGAACCGCAGTCGATAACGGCCTCCGAGGCTCGAATCGGTCAGTTTTCGCTCAGCGAAGAGCTCATCAGCCAGGTCGACGCCGACCAATCAGTCCCAATCGACACATTCGACTCCGATGACGTATCCGGTCCAGTAGCTGACCAGATATCCGGGGTCCGAGATCAATCGATCTTCGTCGGAAGCACCGATGCCGATCCGAGCGTGGGCGATCACCGTATCACCTTTAAATCCGCCCAGACCGGCACCTACACTGCACTTGCCGAACGTCCAATGAGGACATTAGAACCCATCGGCACCGAACACGACAGGGACTCGCCCGCTTCTCTTGTTGCCGGTGAGGTCTCTCAGCAAGAGATGCTTGATCAATTTCGTCCCCAGCGCTCTTTCGAACAGTTGCGCAACGCCCTTCTGGCGTTGATGAGCCTGATTCTTGCGCCGGTCGTACTATTTGGACGCCTCAAATTCGGTACCCGGCTTCCCCCGTTGTCGGAGTACCCCATCCTGTCGGTCCTTACTCTCGGTTCGATGACCGGCGGCGGCCTGGCCGCTATCATCTACGGGGCATTGTGGTTTGACCACAACATGGTCGCTTCCATTGCCGTCATCGCCATCGGTGCCGTCGGACTACTCACCGGACCAGGCCTGGCTTCCAAATACCGCGAGGACAGTAAGTCTCCGCAGCAATTCGACTGGGAATCTGCCGATCGAGAACCGGAGGCATGATGGATACGGCACTGCGGTGATGGAATTGCGGTCAATTCCTCACGAATCGACCAACCCCTTGTCGCGCAACTGCTCGATGGCGTCGTCGGTTTTTTCGAGATCGCCGAGTCCCATCCCCTCGAGGATCGCGTCGGTCTTGGAGAATTGGATATCTTCGTAGACCACGATCTGCACTCGGTTTCCCCAGGGATCGACAAAGTCGAGCCCCGAAGTATCCAATATTTCGGCATTCATCTCCTGGAGCTGGTCGCGCACCGTCTGACGCTGATCGACGACCAGTCCAAAATGGCGGTGACCATCGGGCTTCTGGTCTCGCCCCTCCGATAGTGCGATGAACTGGTCCCCCATGTCGATAAAGGCCATGGTATCCGTGCGTCCACGCAGCTCGAAATCAAAGAGCGCCCCGTAAAAGTCGAGCGCCTCTTCAATCGAACCGACCTCCAGTGCGATATGGTTCATGCCGACCAGACGGC
>CAYUPT010000467.1:0-3823 GCA_964446725.1 uncultured Bradymonadales bacterium
ACATCATTCAGGCTCATTACGGGCGCGGCAAGGTCTATCACGGCCGGATGAATGAGATTTCCCTGGTGTTGCCGCCGGAGCAGATGGAAGTGGATCTGGAGCAAAAGGCCGACCACCACCAGTCGGCGCTGGCCTCGTATCTGAGGGCTGTCGAAGAGCATCATCCGCGCTGGTCGGTGGCCGCCGGCTACGAGCTGGGGCGTCTGTTCCAGGATATGTACATCGATATTCTCACCGCCGAGATCCCCGACGATTTGAGCGACGAGGAGTTGGCGTACTACTTTGACGAACTTCGAAATAAGCTGGAGGTACTCGTCGATCGGGCCACCAATATCTACGAGCGCAACCTGTCGTTTGCCCGGCGTATCGCCGCCTACGACGACCGGGCTGATCGGTGGGTCGACAAAACGACGCGGAATCTGGAGCGAGCGCAGGCGCTACGCGACGATCCGCTCGTCCAGCAGCGCGCCGAGGAATTGATTTTAGAACAGGGTCATCTGGAGGGTCTGTGGGAGCCGGGCTACTACGCCCGCCACGCCGTCGACGGCGCAGTCGACGAGGCCGTCGACCAGGTGCGCGAATTGGCGCCCGATGAAGTGGCCGTCGTTCCGTGAGGCGTTGGCGTTTCACGTGAAACGGTGCCGGGCTTAATCGAAGATCTCTCGGCGGGCCTTATCGAGTCCACTGAGACTGTGGATGTCTCGATTGAAGTAGGGAACTCGTAAAATCGGCAGATCGGCGGGGAGTTCGTCGGCCATCGTCTCGATACTCGATGTGTCCTGGTCGGCGCGGAGCTGGAACTGCTCTGCGTTTTCGACGAGACGCTCCGAGAGGGACTCGGCGTCGGTGGAGGCTATATCGAGGTTGTCGTCGAGTTCGGCGACCAGATCGTCGATGCCGTCGTCGATCTGGGTTGAATCGACCCATCTCGGATGGACCTTGTTGACTACGAAGCCATCGACGTTGAGCGCGTCGTCGCCGAGCTTGTTGTAAAAGAAGATCGCCTCTTCGGTGCTCAGTGTGTCGGGGGCGGTGACGACGGTAAACCCGGTTGGTTCTCCGTAGAGCAGTTCCTCGACGATTCGCGCTCGATTTTCGAAGCCCTCGAACATCGACGAGAAGATCTGCAAAAAGACCCGAAGTTCCTCCAGTAATTCGGTGCCCGTAAACTTGCCCAGAGTTCGGGTCACATAGGAACTTCCCACCGACAAAATCCCGCGGGCCGGACTGCCCGACAAGATCCCCGGTTTGTACAGCCATTGCAGTGCCTTGGATTCGACGGCATCGGCCAGCCGGCGCGGAGCTTCCAGAAAGTCCAGAGCGTGGGTTGTCGGTGGGGTGTCCAAGACGATGAGATCGAAGTCGCCGTCTTCGTGCAATTCGTAGAGCCGTTCGGAGGCCGCGTATTCCTGGGTGCCCGCCAGACTGGTCGAAAAATAATGGTAGAAGCGGTTGTTCAGAATCTCTTTTTGGGTCTCTTCATCGGGGGCGTGGCGCTTGACCAGGTGATCGAAGGCCTCCTTCATATCGAGCATCATGGCCCACAATTCGCCTTTCGGTTCCAGGCCCAGTTGTCGAAATCGCTCCAATTCGATCTGCTGGCGGGTACTTCCGATGGCATCGATGCCCAGGCTATTGGCAAGGCGGCGAGCGGGATCGATGGTCAGCACCAGCACGCGACGGCCTTTGATGGCCTCCTGGAGGCCGATGACGGCACTGCTGGTGGTCTTTCCGACGCCACCGGAGCCGACGCAGATCACAATCTCGCGGTCTTCGATGCGGTCGCTAAAGGTGTTGTGGTCGTCGATGCTCATGGGGAGTCCTCAGCTCGACGGTGCATGGTCGGCACCGGCGTCGTCGATGATATCGTCCAAATCCTGGGCAATTTCGTCGATGATCGCAAAGCTCATGCGATCGAAGAAATAGTGCGGGATTTCGACGAGTGGTACGTCGATTTCGTCGTCCAGCTTCTGAAGGTATTTCTGCTGCATGGCGACGCGGTCACTGCGAAAACGAGCGGCTTCCAGGAAGCCCGAAAGCGGTCCCAATTGCTCGTCGTCGCCCTGTTGAAGGTGTTCGCGGCCGGCGTCGATCCAGCGGTTGTCGTCCTCCGAAAACAGCGGCCGATACAGGGCGTTGGCGATGATGCAGGCCACTGGAAAATCCATTTCGCCGCGAATTACTTCGCTGAGCATCAGCGTTTCGTTGACCGGCATATCCTCCGCCAGGGTGACCAGGGCGATGCCGGTGCGTTCCGGATCTCGAAGCAATTCGAGAATCTGGCGGGCCTCGTCGAACATCAGCCCCGAACTGATGACATCGGTGATCACCGACGGGATCTTCAAAAAGAAGATGCCGTGTCCCGTCGCCGGGGCATCGACGATGACCTTGTCCCACACAAAATTTCCGTCGTCGTCGGTTTCGGTGGCGTGGTAGTAGGCCTTTCCGAGCATCACCAATTCGTTGAGGCCGGGGATGACGCGGAGAAAGGAGCGGACGACCCTATTTTCGAAGACCGCTTTGTAGATGAGCTTGATTTTGAGGATCATCAACGCGTATTCCTTCATCGCCTCCCAGGGCTTGACGTTGACGGCGTACAGATCGTCGTCAATTTCCCGGATTTCGGAGTCGATGTCGGTGGCGCCAAAGAGGGTACTGGCCTTGTCTTTGACATCCAATTCCATCAGCAGCGTGCGGTCGCCGCGACGGGCACAGCTCAGTGCAAACGCCGAGGCCATGGTGGTTTTACCCACTCCACCTTTGCCCGAAAAGAGCACGAATCGACGACTGTATAGATCAGCTGGGTTCACGGTGGTATCGACGGCTTGTGGAAGAGGGTTTCGGAGGGTGTCGCGGCGAGACCGTGACCGGTCACCGTGACCTACCCATAACGATCAGCGGAATTTAGTCAACGCTGCGGTCGCTCGCAAGTAGGCTGGTCGCCCATCGGGTGCGGCGTTATAAGTGGTAAGCGAAGGTAAGTGAACCGACGACTGGAGGTGTTCTTGAGTCGAACTGAAAGGACGAAACAACTACTCGATGATCGCGGAGCCCGCTGGAGCGAACGCGGTGGCACTGCGATTGTCGATGACTTCGGCGATCCCCAGGCGGAATACGAATCGTTGGTCGCCGGCGATCTGGGACTCATCGAGCGCGGCGAACGAGAGACATTGGTCATTTCAGGACCGGAGGCCATCCCCTGGCTCCAGGGGTTGGTGACCAACGATCTGCACGAATTGGTCGAGCCCGGAAGCGGTCAGCGCCACGCGGTGGTCAATACGACGGGTCGATTTATCGCCGACCCCAGAGTGATCCATATTCCGGAGCTTCTCGTCGCCGACCTGGAGCCCGGAACTCTTCAGGGAGGGCTGTGGAGCCACCTGCGCGGTCAGATCATCTTAGAAGACGTCGAGCTGGACGACCGCAGCGAAGAGACCGGCCGCATCGGCGTATACGGTCGGCAGGCGGCGGGACTACTCGATGAAATCGCCGACTGGGAGAAGCCTGTCGGCGACTGCGCTCCCTTCTGTGGCACCTGGGGTCGGTGGGAGGGCCAAGACCTGATCGTCCAGCGCATGGTCTGGAATCAGTGGCCGACCTTTGAAATCTTTTGCGACGTCGACATTGTCGCCGAGTTACTCGAGGCGCTGGACAGCCGTGGAGAAGAGCCGACCTGGTTTGGCGACCGCGTCTTCGAGAACCTGCGAATCGAGGCCGGTATTCCACGGTTCGGCGTCGAACTCGACGACAAGGTGATTCCACTGGAGGCCGGTTTCGACGACGCCATCGCCTACGACAAGGGCTGTTACCTGGGCCAGGAGAT
>CAYUPT010000468.1:0-3812 GCA_964446725.1 uncultured Bradymonadales bacterium
CGTAGCTCCGGATGACCGACGCCGATAGGCGAGGGAGTCCGGAGGCCCATCGTCTCCAACCACCATACCGCGAGAACCCGCCGAATTCGTATTCTAGGAGACGACGGTCAGGGATATGCGAACATGGTTCCTACGGGCTCCCTTCGGTCACCCGCAGCTACGATCCGGTTTTGGAAGCCCATAGTCACGCGGCGGGTCTACGCACGGCCCCACAACAAAAAAACCCGACTCTCTCGAGTCGGGTCTTTTCGAGTGCGGAAGGGGAGATTCGAACTCCCACGGGGTATCTAGCCCCACTAGATCCTTAATCTAGCGCGTCTACCAGTTCCGCCACTTCCGCACATCGCCTGCGGCATTTTCCGTCGCCGCGACGACAACGGTGTATAAATCGCGCCTCCGATGCTGTCAACGAGAAAACATCGGGATTGGCACTTATTCCGATCGCCGCGGTGGACGCAATCACTGGCCATTGGCCCCGCCTGGGAATTACATTCATCGGCGAGACTTTATCGAGCTGTGCAGATCGATATTGAACAACCATCTGCGGGCTCGTTTTCAATGATATTCGGGGCTCTTTTATGATCGAGATGGCGTGGTGGCTCGAGGCACTGGCGGCGGCAACGCCGGTACTGGTGATTTTGGTGGTCATGGTGGTCTTCAAGCGCTCGGCGGCCACCGCCGGGGTCGTCGGGCTATTGGTCACAGTGATATTGACCGCGGTGTACTTCCGGTTTCCGGCGTTGAGCGATGCCACCCATCCGATGGCCGCCGGATTTACCGGCGCCTTTGCCGAGGCCGGATTTACGGCGGCGACCATCCTGTGGATCATCTTTGGAGCACTGTGCCTGCATCAACTTCAGGTCAAAACCGACGCCATCACGTCGCTGCGAAACCACCTGGGCGGGCTCTCCGATGACCCGCGGATGCTGGCCATTCTCATCGCCTGGTTTTTCGCCCTGTTTATGGAGGGAGCCGCCGGATTTGGGACTCCGATTGCGCTGGCGGCCCCCTTTTTGGTGGGCTTTGGGTTCTCCCCGGTCCAGGCGGTGGTCATCGCCCTGATCGGCCATTCCGTGGGCGTCTCCTTCGGCGCCGTCGGTACGCCGATCATCCCCCAGATTGCGGCAACCGATTTTACGGGCCTCGAAATCGCCGCTGCCACAGGCGACTTCCACGCAATATTGGGCGCTGTAATGCTGGCCATCGTCTTATTTCTGGTCTCCCGGCAGATGGGCAGCGACGACGACCGGCCGGCGCCTATTGCCGGTTGGTACGTTCTGGCGGCCGCCGGATTTCTGTTGCCGATGTGGCTGATCGCAAATTTCGTGGGCCCCGAGCTTCCGACGATGGGCGGAGCGGTCATCGGAGCTGTCGTCTTTATCATCGCCCTGCGGCTTATCGGACGAGGCGACGGGCCCGGCAAACCGGATGGCACCGGCGCGGACGAGGAATGCATGCCCCTGTGGCGCGCCGCCTCGCCGTATGCCGTCGTCATTGCCCTGATTTTGCTGACCCGCCTTATCGACCCGTTGGAGACGGCACTGCAGTCCGTCGAGATCTCCTGGCAGCTATTCGGTCAATTCGACGGCTCGTTTCGCCACCTGTACCACCCGGGAACGATTCTCGTCATCGGTTCTATCGCCGGCGGCCTTCTCCAGCACGCCGACCTCGCCGACTTCCGGGAGGCCCTCCGCCGGGCCGCTGAAATGCTGATTCCGGTGACGATTGCCCTTGCTGCCATGCTGGCGATTTCGCGGCTGATGGTGCACACCGACATGATCGGTGCTCTGGCCGCCGCGGCGGCGACCACCGGAGCCGCCTGGCCGGCTTTTGCGCCCTCCGTCGGCGCGCTGGGCACGTTTGTCACCGGCTCGGCAACGGCCTCCAATATCCTGTTTACCGACTTCCAACTCGCCACGGCCCACCAGCTCGACTTCGATGCCCTCCGGCTTTTGGGCGCCCAGGGCTTTGGCGCCGCCGTGGGCAATATCATCTGCCCCCACAACATCATCGCCGGTTGCGCCACCGTCGGCATCGCCGGCCAGGAGGGCGACGTCCTGCGCCGCACACTCGGCGCCTGCGCCATCTACCTGATACTGGGCGGAGCGCTTGCCTGGCTGCTTGTGGGCTGATTACGTTCACCCTCCTCGATTCTTGTTATCTGCAAGGGACTGACCGATGAATATTTCGATGTTCAGCACCAAGAGCTATGACCGCCAATTCTTCGATGCCATCAACGACGACTACGGCCACGAGATCCGCTATCTGGAGAGCCGCCTGACCCAGGAGACGTCCTCACTTGCCGAGGGTTCCGACGCGGTATGCGCATTTGTCAACGACCGGATCGACGCCGGCGTCGTCGACGACCTTCAACAACAGGGCGTGGAATTGATCTTGCTCAGATCGGCGGGATTTAACAACGTCGACCTCCGCGCCACCGACGACGCCGGTATTACCGTCGCCCGGGTCCCCGCCTACTCGCCGTATGCCGTCGCCGAACACACCCTGGCGCTGATTCTGGGCCTCAATCGCCAGACCCACCGCGCCTACAACCGGGTTCGAGAGCGCAACTTCTCGCTGGAGGGACTGCTGGGCTTCGACCTGCGCGGCAAGACCATCGGCATTATCGGCACCGGCACCATCGGCACCACCTTCGCCCAGATCATCAGCGGATTTGGCTGCCGAGTCGTGGGCTACGACCCCTACCCCAACGACGAATGCCGCGAACTGGGCGTGGAATACCTGGAACTCGACGAGCTATTTGCCGACTCCGACATCATCACGCTGCACTGCCCGCTGACGCCCGATACCCACCACCTCATCGACGCCGAGGCCATCGACCGGATGCGAGAGGGCGTGATGCTCGTCAACACCAGTCGCGGGGCCATCATCGATACCCGGGCGGTCATCGACGCCCTCAAGTCCGAACAGATCGGCCACCTGGGCCTCGACGTCTACGAAGAGGAGGAAGACCTCTTCTTTGAGGACCTCTCAGAGCGGATCATCCAGGACGATGTCTTCGCCCGACTTCTGACCTTCCCGAACGTCCTGATCACCGGCCATCAGGGCTTTTTTACCGAGGAAGCACTGACCAGCATTGCCGAAACGACCCTGGGCAACGCCACCGCCTTCGAGACCGGCGACGGCACGCTCCACGACGTCAACCCCGAGCGAATCGGGGGGTAAGCGAATCACGGGATGGCCGGAACTCATCGCACGCCCACCAACGCTCGGAACTGATTTCGTAGCTCCGGATGACCGACGCCGATAGGCGAGGGAGCCCGGAGGACCATCGTCGCCAACCACCTAAACACCATAACCCGACGATCGCCGAATTCGTATTCGATGCGAGGACGTCCCGGGGGAGACGACGGCCGGAGGCATGCGAACGTGATTCCTACGGGCTCCCTTCGGTCACCCGCAGCTACGATCCGGTCTTGTAGTTCAGGGGGTATGCGAGCGGGTCTTCGATTCGATTTTGGAAATCCAACGGGATTCGACGGATCATCGGGGGCATCGGGTCTCCGAAGGACCACCGTCGCGCGCCTATCAACGCCCGGGACTCGTCGCACACCTACCGACGCCCGGAACTCGTCGCACAACCACCAACGCTCGGAACTGATTTCGTAGCTCCGGATGACCGACGCCGTTAGGCGAGGGAGTCCGGAGGACCATCGTCGCGCGCCGACCAACGCCCGGAATCAATTTCAACCGCTCAAAAACAAAAAACCCGACTCTGGCGAGTCGGGTCATCTAGAGTGCGGAAGGGGAGATTCGAACTCCCACGGGGTATCTAGCCCCACTAGATCCTT
>CAYUPT010000469.1:0-3800 GCA_964446725.1 uncultured Bradymonadales bacterium
AAGATCATGATTCCAATCGCCAGGCTGGCCGCTACCTCCAGTTTTTGATGTCCGTAGGGATGCTCTGGGTCCGGCGGCTGCATCGCGAGGCCGAGGGCGACGAGGCCGATGATATTCGAGAGTGCGTCAAACAGGGAGTGAAAACCGTCGGCCTGCAGACTGACGATATTGGCGTAGTACCCAAAGCCCAGTTTCAACGTCGATACCAGAAGGTGGACCGACAACGTGACGAGCAGGACCCGACGGACCGCTTCGTGATGGGCGTTTTGTTGGTCGATGCGAATATCGGTGGGCACGGTGGGTGGACTGGAGCCTAGAGGAGATCATCTCGCTTGCGTCGTCGCAACTCGGCGATAATATCTCGGACTTTCTGGGCGCGCTCTTTGGGGACGACGAGAACGGCGTCGTCGGTATCGACGATGACTACGTCGTCGAGACTGCTGGCGGCGATGGTGCGTCCATCGTCGGCAGTCGAGATGACCACCGAGCCGTGGACGTCGTCCAAAATGGCGTCGCCGTCGACGACATTGCCGTCGTCATCGGTCTCGAGCACCTCGTCCAGCGCGCCCCAGTGACCGACATCGGACCACTGGAATAGTGCGGGGATTACCTCTACATCGTCCGCCGATTCCATGACGGCGTAATCGATGGAGATCGACTCCATATCGCGAAACGCAGCGCCGATGGCCGACGATGACTCCACACCGTCTGCTCCGGCTGTAAGGGCATCGCGAATGGCGTCGATGGAATTCCACATGTCGGGGCGTTGGCGTCGGAACTCCCGCCACAGCGACGAAGGTGTGCAGACGAAGATACCGGCATTCCAGAGGTAGCGCCCCGAGGCGAGGTATTCGACGGCCCTCTGGCGGTCTGGCTTTTCGACGAAGGCGCGAACGTCCAGTGCCTGAGGTCTGTCGGTGGAAGCAGTGGGAGCGGTGGCGGTCTCGATATATCCGTATCCCGTCTCCGGGCGGTTGGGCATGACGCCCAGGGTGATGATGGCACCGTCGTCGGCCCGCGTCTCGGCGACTTCCAGGCATTGTTCAAAACCGCGCTGGTCTCCCACGAAGTGGTCGGCCGGAAAGAGGCCGACGGGGACGTCGCCGTAGTGATTTTCGATATGGGCGCAGGCCAGGGCGATGGCCGGCGCTGTATTTCGGGCCGCCGGTTCGGTGATAAATTCCACGGATTGCTGATCGTCGAGTGCCCGACGGGTCTGGTCGACCAGCCCCGGGCGACAGACGATATAGACCGGTTGGTCGCCGGTCGTCAGCGGTTGGAGCCGGTCGACGGTGACCTGGATCATCGGGCGGTCATCGCCGAGTAGAGCCAGGAGTTGCTTGGGCCGCTGTCGGCGACTGAGCGGCCAGAATCGGGTGCCCGACCCGCCTGCCAACACGATGGGAATCATGAGAAGGTCCAGAACGAGGAGCCAGCGTACAAATATCGAGACCCAGCGTAGTCGTCGGTCGCCGGGAGTCAAACCACGATATCGGCCAGATCAAAAAAGCCCCGACACTGTATGAACGAACACAGTGTCGGGGCTTGATATTCTGGCACAGTTCACTGCTTACAGGGAGTGAACCACGGGGATGACGATGGGACGTCGATTCAGATTGTTTTTGAAGTAACGCCGCACGTGAACGCGGATCGATTCCTTGATCTCCGTCGGATCGCGCTGAGCGTTCTTCGACAGATCATTGATGGCGCGCTGGGCGGCCCGGGAAGCGCCGCTGAGCAGGTCATCGCCGTCGGCGGGGCCGATGACGCCGCGCTGGAGCAATTCCGGCGGTTCGGTCAACTCGCCGCGGTCCAGGTCGAGGACGGCGTAGGCGATGATGATGCCGGCATTGGCCAGCTTGCGCCGGTCGTGGAGCTGAAAGTCTTCCGGGTCGCCGACATTGCGTCCGTCGACGAGAAGTCGGCCGTGATTGACGTCGCCAATGACCTCGGCGCCGTCGGCGGTAAACTCCAACACGTCGCCGTTTTCGATGACCATCGCGTCATCGATGCCCACATCCTCGCCGAGTTCGGCGTGGCGCTTGCGCATGCGGTATTCACCGTGGACCGGAACCAGGTAGTCCGGCTTGAGGAGATTCATCATCAACTTCATCTCCTCCTGCTTGCCGTGGCCCGATGCGTGGATCGGTCGGTCATCGGCGGTGATGACGCGGGCGCCGCGCTTGAGGAGGTTATTGACCATGGCGTTGATGCCGTACTCGTTGCCCGGGATGCGCCGGGCGCTCAACACGATGGTATCCGTGTCTTTGACGGTAATGTTGCGGTGGTCGTCGTGGGCCATCCGCGCCAGCGACGATCGGGGCTCGGCCTGGCTTCCCGTCGAGCAGATCAACAGCTCGTCGTCGCGGTAGTTGTCGATTTCGTGGGGCTTGATCAGAATATCTTCCGGGGGCAGCGGAAAGAATCCGAGGTCCCGGGCGATATTGGTGTTTTTGACCAGGCTGGTGCCCATCAGAGCGACTTTTCGGCCCTCTTCGTAGGCGAGTTGGAGGATGGCGGCGACGCGATAGACGTTGCTCGAAAACTGGCCGATGATGACGCGGCCATCGGAGTCGTCGAGGACGTTGGCGAATCCGCGCTTGACCTCGCGTTCGCTGGTCGAAAACCCGGGGGAGTTGGCGTTGGTGCTGTCGCCGAAAAGCGCCAGGGTGTCTTCGTTGCCCAGCTCCGACAGCCGCGACAGGTCTGCGGGCTCACCGAAAACCGGGGTCTGGTCGAGTTTCCAGTCCCCGGTGACCACCGCCGTTCCCAGCGGGGTGTGCATGGCGATGGCCATCGCATTGGGCACGGAGTGGTTGATATTGATGAATTCGACGACAAACGGGCCGATTTCGAGCTGGTCACCCGGTTCGACTTCAAAGAGGTCGACTTCGTTGCCCAGTCCGTGGGACTGAATCTTGCGATTGAGCATCCCGAGCGTCAGTTCACCGCTGTAGACGGGAACATCGACTTCTTTGAGAAAGTAGGGGGCGGCGCCGATGTGGTCTTCGTGGCCGTGGGTGATGACAATCCCGTCCAGCAGGTCGAGATTATCCATGACGTAGCTCCAATCCGGAATCAGTACGTCGACCCCAAATTCGCGGGTCTCCGGAAAGGTCAGGCCGCAGTCGACCATCAGCATCGAGTCATTGCACTCGATAATCGCGCAGTTGAGCCCGACTTCATCGAGCCCTCCGAGGGGGATATAGCGTACGTAGTCGTCGTTGGGTGGAGCGGGAACTTCAGTGTGATTGCTCATAGGTCCTCAAAAATTGGGGGGATGCAAGATCGCGATCCGCCGAATGGATCGACGCTCATCGCCGAAACCGGTGGATCAACTCAAATAAGGGGAAAAGATAAACGATGATCGGACGCGGTTGAAAAAGAGTGCGCGGCGAGGGTGTTCACGGCGGGGCGCGAACACGAGGGGCTTGTCAATATCGAGCGGTCATGCGCTGGGACTTCCGGATCGAAGGTCATCGACACAGTCAGCCGGGAGCTCGTCGATATCCAGGCGGTCCGGATTGAGCCAGTGGCGCTGGTCGTCATCGAGGTCGTCGCAGTCGGTGGTTTCAAATTCCGTCGGGATGGTCGAGCACCACAGACACTCGTCAGAGGGCTCGAGCATGTCGACCGGGATTTCGTGGGAGTCGGCCTGGTCGGTGACATCGAGCAGGGCGCGCGGGGTCAGCAGCAGGGCGACGGCAAACGCAAAGCCCGCCACTGCGTAGCGCATCCATTTTTCGAGCGGGTAGCGAACCATCGGCGTGGGTCCTGACTAACGACAGTTTCGACTGGCA
>CAYUPT010000470.1:0-3797 GCA_964446725.1 uncultured Bradymonadales bacterium
TCTGTAGATCCTCGCGCTCGACGGCTTTGGCGAGGCCGAAGTCCAGTACTTTGACGACATCCGGATCGCCGTCGACGTCGATGAGGATGACGTTGTCGGGCTTGATGTCGCGATGAACGATGCCCGTGCTGTGGGCTTCGGCAAGCGAGCGGCAGATCTGAGAGGCGATGTGGACGGCGCGCTCCGGCGCCAGCGGGCTCTCCTGTTCGATGAGGTCCGTCAATTCCCGACCCGACAACAGCTCCATCGACAAAAAGAGGAATCCGTCGTCGGCCTGCCCGAAGTCGAAGACGGTGACCGTATTGGGATGGCGCAATTTACTGACGGTCTGGGCTTCGCGCTCGAAGCGAGCGGCAGTGACCGGGTCGTGGGACGGGATGTATTTGAGGGCGACGCGGCGATCCATATTGCGCTGGATCGCCTCGTAGACTGCGCCCATGCCTCCGTAGCCCATAAGACTGACAATGTCGTAGCTGCCGGCGACGGTACTGCCGACGAGTTGCTCGTAGAGCTGACGGCGATTTTCCTGCGTTGAACTCATGGTGTCCAGGGCGCGAGATCGGAACTGATGCCGCCTGACAGGGGGCGGAGCGTCGACGAGGAAATCAGAAGCCGCCGGTGAGACCGACGCCGGCATAATCGCCGCCAAACCAGGGGCCGAACCCGTCAAATGAGAGGCGATCGGAATCGGTGTCGGAGTCTCCAGAGGCCGTCAACAACAGGTAGGTGCCGGCGGCCAGCGATACGGCCCCGGCGACGTAGAGTCCGTCGGCGATGTAGCCGCGGGTGCGAGCGCTATTTCTGGCGTCGAGCCGTTCTTGATACTGGAGACTGCCGTCCAATGCCCGTTCGGCGTTGCTGCTCGCCGAAAGCCCGGTGACAATGCCGCCGACCACCAGTGCTCCGCCGGCGCCGAGGGTGGCGTAGGCCGGGATGAGATCCGGTGGGTCGGCCTCCTCGGCGTCATCGAGTTCCTCGACTTCCCGCGCCAACTCCTCCTGTTCTTCGGCGTCGTCGTACTCATCGGAGTCCGCCTCAGCGCGCCGGATTTCGCGAAGCGACTGGACGCGGTCCATGGCGTGGTCGCGGGCATCGCTTTCGATATCAGGGGAGCGGATAAACTCCTCGAAGTAGTGGATGGCATCATCCCACTCCTCGAGTTGTTCGTAACAGCGGCCGATATTGTACAGTAGATTGGGAACAGCTTCGATTTCATAGGCGATCTCGAATTTCCGGATCGCTTCTTCGTATTCTTCGGCGGCGAAGTGAGCAGCTCCCTCTTCAGATAGAGCTTCGACGCGTTCGGCGATCGTGCCACTTCCATTCTGAGCGTGGGCCGTCGATGTCGCTCCGGGAATGGCTGCCAGTGCGGCAATAACTATGCAGATCGTAACTACGGTTCGCATCGCCGTCATCTCTGTGCTGAAGGGTCGGTGTCCGTGACATCCTGTTGATTCACGGCGATAATAACCGCTGGCCCCTTTGACGTCTAGCAGGCAGCCAAGAACGGCTGCGCCCGGGATGGGCGAAGGCGCCGGTGCGCGCCGTCTTTGAATAGACCCGGAGCCGGATGCGTCCAAGGTATTCGCCAATTTCTGAGGATAGATGAGCCGGTGGTGTCGTTCTCGAGTCAGGATTGCAGATGTGGCAGCGAATTAGCGAGAAAGCCCGCAACATCGACGATATGACGCCCGACGATCGCGATCGGTACGCCGATTTTCTTCGCGCGGCGTCGATTCTGGTCGTGGTCTTGGGGCACTGGCTTCTGGCGTATATCACCGTCGAAGACGGTCGCCTGCACACCGAGCGGATGCTCAATCTGGTGCCGGAGACGCAGTGGCTGACCTGGATTTTGCAGGTCATGCCCATCTTCTTTTTTGTGGGAGGAATGGCCAATGCCATTGGCTGGGAGTCGGCCCGAGAGAAAGGACAACAATACATCAATTGGTTGCGCAAGCGGGCTCGAAGGCTGCTGTGGCCGGTGGTTCCGTTGCTGTTGTTCTGGGTGCCGGTGGTGGTGTTTTTGGACTGGATGGGGACGCCGGCCGATCTGCTGACACTGGGCACGCAGGTCGTCTTTATTCCGGTCTGGTTTCTGGCGGCCTATCTGTGCGTGGTAATGATTTCGCCCGTCGCCTACTGGCTTCACGAGCGGTTCGGCCTCGGCGCATTGGCGGGGTTCGTGGCCGTGGCGGTGGCCGTCGATATCGCCCACCGCTCCGGCGTTCCCTATGTCGGATGGTCAAATTATCTGTGGGTCTGGGGAGCCGTCCATCAGGCGGGGTTCTTCTGGTACGACGATCGGATTCCGAAAAAGCCGATCGCCGGACTGGCCTTGGCCATCGGCGGCTACGGCGTGCTGTTGATGCTGACCCAGGTCTTCGACTACCCGCTGAGCATGGTGGGCACCGGTGGGGTCGATGTGGAACCCGGCGATTCCAATAACACGCCGCCGAGTATGGCGCTTCTGGTGCTGGCCTTTGCCCAGGTCGGATTGATCTCGATGGTGCGTCGACCGATGGAGCGGTGGCTCGAAAAGCCAAATGTCTGGGCGCCGGTCGTCTTGCTGGGCAGTCGCCTGATGACGGTTTATGTGTGGCATATGACGGCGATGGCCGCGGTGGCCGTCGCCGCCTATCCGACGGGGCTTTGGCCCGACCCCGACGGTGTGACCTGGGTGTGGTGGGCGACGCGTATTCCCTGGCTGATGTTGCTGACTGTGGCGCTGGCGATTCTGGTACTAACATTCGGTCGCTTCGAGCGGCCGCGAGAGGGCCGGGCGACGACGCTCGATGGGTGGCCGGCGCGGCTCAAGGCCTTTGCAGGCGTTGCGCTGACGACGGCCGGATTGGCGACGTTGATCGGTGGCGGACTCTACAGCGCGGAGGGTCCACTCGGGGTGCCGAGCATTGCCCTGGGAATGCTCTTTGCCGGCCTGCTGGGGCTGGGAGTCGTCGGTACACGACTTGTCGGTCGCTGGGCCGACACCGAATCCGAGCCACCGCAGGATGGGACGGTCTAGACGGGAGCTTTCAATGGCCGTCGAAGATGACGGGTTCTGCGCTCAGACAGCCGCGGCGGCGGGCGGTCTCAACAGCCATCGGCGTGACGTTGATCCGGGCGTCGAGCTTGCTCAGCAGGCCCTTGATCCCGCTTAGTACACGGAAATACGGCAGGGCGTCTGGCGGCGGGGTGAGGCGAAAGAAGCTGGGATGGCGCAGCATGAATTTTTTGCCCTCCATCGCCGGCTGCCAGTCGCCGAAATCAAAGGGCTCGTTATGCATAAAGGGGGCGAGAACGATCTCGTTGTACTCCGCCAGTAGATCGGCATCGAGGTCGTCGGCGGTGGTGCCGTCGGCGCCAAAACCGGCGTCGAGCATCGCTTCCACGGCCCGCTGTCGATCGTCTTGCCAGCAGGCGTCGAGAATGTTGAGAAATCCGTCCGGGAATTGCGGCTCGAATTGTTTGACGGAGCCGAAATCCAGCAACACCAGGGTGTCATCGTCACCGAGTAGAAAATTTCCGGGATGAGGGTCGGCGTGGAGTTCCATCTGTTCGTGAAACATCCACGAAAAGAGGCTGACCCAACGCTTCAGAATCTCGGTGCGCCGTGACTCGTCGTCCATCTCAAAGAGGACATCGTCCAGTTTTTCGCCCTCCATATATTCCATGACGAGCACCGTCTTTCGCGTCCACTCCTCGATGGGTTCAGGGGCGATGACGCCGTCGCGGTCGGCGAGAATATCCTGAAATCGATGGAGGTTTTGGGCTTCGTTTTCGTAATCCAATTCATCTTG
>CAYUPT010000471.1:0-3784 GCA_964446725.1 uncultured Bradymonadales bacterium
GAATGCCTCCGACGCCATCGACAAGTTGCGCTTTGAAGCACTGTCCGATGAAGATCTCTTCGAGGGCCAGACCGATCTGCAGATCGAGGTCGAGCTCGACGACGAGGCCAATACGATCACGGTGCGCGATACGGGCATCGGGATGAGTCGCAGTGAAGTGGCGGAGAATATCGGGACGATCGCCCGCAGTGGCACCCGCCAGTTCGTCGAACAACTCAAGGGAAGCGACGAAAAAGACGCCGAACTCATCGGTCAATTCGGCATCGGCTTTTACTCGGCATTTATTGTCGCCGAAAAAGTGGTGCTCAAGACCCGCCGGGCCGGCGAAGACGAGGGCGTGCGCTGGGAATCCGACGGCAAAGGGGAATACACGCTGTCGACGATCGAGCGCGACCGACGGGGCACCGAAATTGTACTGCATCTTCGGGAGGATGCCGACGAGTTTCTGGACGGCGATCGGATCGAGCGGATCGCCCGCCGGTACTCGGACCATATCTCGTTTCCCATCCATCTGTACGATCCCTCCGATGAGGACGAGCCGAGACGCCAGATCAACGAGGCGTCGGCGCTGTGGACCCGTCCGCGCTCGGAAATCGATGACGAGGAGTACGTCAATTTCTACAAGCACGTCACCAAGGCCTTTGACGAACCGCTGACCTGGAAGCACAGCAAGGTCGAGGGGCGGCTTAAATTTTCGCTGCTGTTTTACCTTCCGACCGAGCGGCCCATGGACCTGGCGGGCCCGAATCGCGACGAGGATGCCGGCGGCGTCAAGTTGTACGTCAAACGTGTCTTTATTTTGGACGACGCGGAGATGTTTTTGCCGCGCTATCTGCGCTTTGTGCGCGGCGTCGTCGACTCCGACGATCTGCCGCTGAATGTCAGCCGGGAGATGCTTCAGAACAACCGGGTTGTCAGTGCCATCAAAAAGACGGCGACCAAGCGCGCGCTGCAGATGATCGAGGATTTGAGCGAGGATCCGGAGAAGTACCAGAAGTTCTGGCAGTCCTTCGGGCCGATCTTCAAAGAGGGGATCGTCGAAGAGCCGAATCGAAAAGACGAGATCGCCGGGCTGGCCCGCTTTGCGTCGACGGCCGTCGACAGCACCGAAGAGACGGTGTCGCTCGACGATTACCGAGAGCGGATGGTCGACGGCCAGGAGGCGATTTACTACGTGACCGCCGACAGCTATCAGGCGGCTGTCGCCAGTCCCCACCTCGAGATTTTCGCCCAGAAAGGGGTGGAAGTGCTGGTGTTGACGGATGCCGTCGACGAGTGGGTGGCGTCGCATCTCAATGAATACCAGGAGATCCCGCTGAAGTCCGTCGATCGGGGCGCGCTGGAGGTCGAGGACCTCGGCGAGGACCCGGAAGACGGCGACGGCGAGCACGACGACGAGCTCGACGAAGCGTGGTCCGATATCACCGACCGCGTCGGCCAGGCGCTGGGAGGGTCGGTCAAGGAAGTTCGGATGTCGAAGCGGTTGACCGACTCGCCGTCGTGTCTGGTGCGCGAGGAATGGCAGATGGGCGAGCGCATGAAGCGCATGATGGAACAGGCCGGCCAGCAGGTCCCGGGCGGGACGCCGACGATGGAGCTCAATCCGAAGCATCCGCTCGTGGAACGACTTCGCAACGTTGACGGCGAGGAGTTCGAGGAGTGGTCGAAGCTATTTTTCGACCAGGCGCGCCTTAGCGAGGGGGCGGCGCTGGATGCGCCGGCGGTCTTTGTGCGCCGGCTCAATCGCCTGATGGGTGAATTGACCGACGAAACGGCGGCGGACGACGCGTAAACGGAACATCTCTCAACGACCGACACCGATGCCGGGCGGGAATGCATCCCGCCCGGCATCTGCTTTCTTGATGACCGGTGCGGGAAGCAATGATTACGTCCGGTGTTGAATCCGCAGAAGAGTCGACGTACACATCATCTTTGCGTGAACCCATGTAGATCGCTGTATCGTCCCCGCGTCGAAGATGTTTTCAGGAGTGCTATGCGAGTATGGAATCCATTAATGATCGCCTCTCTGGCCGCCGTGCTCATCGCCGGCTGCGCATCCACTGAACCACAGACTCCGCAAACCGAAGTCGACGGACCGATTGTGTCTCAGGCCGACTACGATCCGGACCGCGAATTCAGCGATGAGGAAGTGGCCAGTTTCGCCGCCGCCTACCTGGAGGTGACGTCGATCCAGCAGCAATACCAGACCCGCATCGAGGCCGCCGAGGGCGTCGAGCGCCAGGAGCTGAGCTCGCAGAGTACCGTGGAGAGTGAGGAGGCGATGGAGGCCCACGGATTGACCCCCGAGACCTACAACGCCATTGCGATCCGGCTTCCGGATGACGACGAGCTGCGGATGCGCGTGCAATCGGAAGTCCGGCAGCTCGAGCAAGAGCGAATCGAAGAGACGGAACAACAACTGGAGTGACCATGAGTCAACAGTCGGGGCACCGAAATAAGGCGCGGTGGGCCGTGGCCGCCATCTCGGCGGTGGGCGTCGTCGTCGCCTGGTATCTGACGGATATGCATGTGGCGGCGATTGCCGGGGAGTCGGCCGGCGGGGCGCTGTGCGAGGCGGGGGCGGCAGTCGATTGCGATTCGGCGTTGCACTCGGAGTACTCGGCGGTCTTCGGGATACCGATCTCGTTATTCGGTATTTCGTTTTATCTGGCGGCGCTGGTGCTGGCGATGTTTGACCGCCAGAAGGTGCGCCGGTCGACGGCGCCGTTTCGGCCGGCGGCGATCGCGGTGACGACCTTCGGGGGCGGCGTCGTCTACTCGCTATTTTTGGCGGGTGTCAGTGTTATCGAACTGGGCACGTTTTGCCCCTATTGCGCGATGTTGTACGGCGTCAACGGTGTTGGGTTGGTGGCGGCCTGTCTGTGGGCCGGCGACCATCCGATTGGCGTGGTGTCGGCGCAGGTCAACAAACCGCGGACCTTTTTTAACGGCTGGACCGGACTCTTTGCGTTCGTGTTCGGCATTGCGCTGATTGCCGGGACGTCGCTGATGGATACGGCCATCGAACAGCGCCTGGGCGACGGGCCCGGGGCTTACGCTCACCACCACGATCACGGTGAGCCGGCTCAGCAGGTCGAGCCCGGGGAGTATCGAAGTGACGCCGCTCCCGCCAAGGGCGCCGAGGATGCGCCGGTGCATATCGTCGAATTCTCGAGTTTCGGCTGTCCGTACTGCGCTCAGTTGGCCGAGGTGTTGGAGCGGCTGGTCGAGGATTATCCCGACGAGGTGCGCGTGGAGTACCGCAACTATCCGCCGGAGTCTCAGCCCGGCGCCCAGCGGGCGTCGCGCGCCGGCTACTGCGCCGGCGAACAGGGCGCGTTCTGGGAGATGGCCGAGCAATTGTACACCAATATGCAACACCACAACCGCGAAGACATCGTCGGCTATGCCGCTGAGATCGGAGTGGATACCGCGGCGTTTGAGGCCTGTATCGACAGCGATGGGGCGCGGGAGTTTGTGGAGGCCGATATCGCCGATGGCCAGCGGCTCGGGATTCGGGGGACGCCGACGTTCTTTGTCAACGGCCAGCGCATGCAGGGCGTGGTGCCCTACGATCAACTCGCGCAGATCGTGGAACAAACCGCGGAGGAGCAGAGAGGTCAAGGTCAACAACGGTAGACCGCAAAGGAGCGAAGGGGCAAAGGAAGGTCAAGAGCATAGGAGGGGGGATTGTGGTGTTCGTGCGAGAGGTATTGGTGGGCCGAAAGGAATGTGACGGAGGAACAAGTCAAAGACAGGGGAACCGCAAAGGGGCAAAAGAGGC
>CAYUPT010000472.1:0-3780 GCA_964446725.1 uncultured Bradymonadales bacterium
GAGGCCGATGACGCCGAAGAAGCTGACGAGGCTGAAGAAGCTGATGACGTCGAAGAGGCTGAAGAGGCTGACGACGCTGAAGAGGCTGAAGATGCCGAAAAAGCCGAAGAAGCCAACGACTGATCGTTCAGTCCAGTAATTTTCGGAATCGAGTAAAAAAGGCGGCCGGTGGCCGCCTTTTTTACTTGTTGACACCCCGTTTTCGGCTGTCTAAACAAACACCGACGAACTCGGTACTCGCGCCAAGGAGCGATTTTCGCCATGCTCGACGAACTTCAGGACAGTCGGTTAATCTTCGTGACCGGAAAAGGTGGCGTCGGAAAGAGCACCGTCACCGCCGGTTTGGCGCGCGCCCTCGCCCGCTCCGGGAAACGAACGCTGGTCCTCGAGACCGATACCTTCTCGGCGATGGAAGATCTCTTCGACTATGAGTCGACCGATCTGGAACCGGTGACCATCAACGATAATCTCCACGCCTCGAATTTAACCTCCGAGGAGTGTTTTATTGCGACGCTGCGGCGCTTCGTTCCCAGCGAGCGCATCGCTCGGGCGGTCATCAAGAATCGAATCGCCCGCGTCTTCTTTAAAGCCGCCCCGTCGGTCAATGAGGTCACGATCCTCGACCAGGTCCGCGAATTTTTTGAAAAGACCGACGACGACGGTGCCCCCTACTACGACCACATTCTGGTCGACCTCCCGGCCAGCGGCCACGCCGTGACATTCCTGAATGTTCCGGAGACGATGCACGGCATGATGCGCGGCATTGGCCCGATCGCCAAGATGTCGCGAAAGGTCGCCGATCTGATCTCCGATCCGGAAACCACGTCGATTATCGCCGTCTGCCTGCCCGAAGAAATGCCGGTCAATGAGACCATCGACCTCGCCGACGACCTGGAGGAAACTCTGGGTCGTCCGCTGGATATGGCCATTGCCAACATGGTTCACCGCGACCCCTTCGACGACGAGCAATCGGAGGTCTTCAACAAGCTGCACGGCCGCATCCAGGATGAATATCCCGGCGTCGAAGGACTCTTTTTCGATGATCAGGATGCGCGCACGGAATCTACGGCCATTGCACGGCTCGTCGAGGGCAACGCCCTGGCCGTCGGTTGGGCCCGTCGCGACCGCGAGTACCTCGATTTACTCTACGACAAATTGTCGGCGCCGGTCTTTGAAGTCCCCATCGTCTACGAGAGTTCCGGTGCCGATATTGTCGAATACCTCGGCAATCTCTTTGTCAACACGCCGCGAAGCGATCGCGAGCCGACACACCGGGGCGCCTCGGCCTGACCACAGTGACTGCAGCCTCGACAGAAATGACCGGTTGTACAACGATGTCTACGCCTCGTGGCCACCGTCCGGTGTGGTTCACAGTATGATTTGCTTTCTTCGCTGAGGAGTTGTTTGGTGAATTCTTCAAGCTCCAGTCAGGCTTCGGCCCAAACGATGCGCAACGTACTCGACGATGGACGTCTCATTGTCTGCGTCGGCCCCGGCGGGGTGGGAAAGACGACCACTGCTGCCGCATTGGGACTTCGGGCCGCTATGGCCGGCCGAAAGACCATTGTGTTGACCATCGATCCCGCCAAACGCCTGGCCAATAGCCTGGGCCTGGAATCACTGACCAACGATCCCCAGCAGATCGATCTGGAGGGGGCGGCGGAGACCGAACAGGCCACACGGTACGTCGAGGCCGCCGAAAATGGCGACGGCGACGACGGTGAATTGTGGGCCATGATGCTCGACTCCGAGCAGACCTTTAACGAATTGATCGATGAATACGCCCCCGATCAAAAGGCGTTGGAACGAGGCCGCGAAAATAACATCTACAAATTGCTGTCCTCGGCCCTCCACGGCATGCAGGAGTACATGGCGCTCGACAAGCTCCACGACCTGTATACCGGCGGCTACTTCGATCTGGTGGTCCTCGATACACCGCCGACCAAAAACGCATTGGAGTTTCTGGAGACGCCCGACCGGGCGGCGACCTTTTTTGACGACCGCATTATCAAGTGGTTTTTGCCCGACCGGGACGCCGGTTTCTTCAGTCGCATGTTCAATCCGGGCTCCGTGGTCCTCAAGCTGGTCTCGAAGGTACTCGGCGAGAGTTTCGTCGAAGATCTCGTGGAGTTCTTCGACACCTTTCACTACCTGCAGGAGGCCCTCCAGCAGCGCGGCGAGATGATCGAATTCATCCTTCGCGACCCCAATACCAACTTTTTTGTCATTACCAGCGCCGATCCGCGGCGGATGAAAGAGGCCTATTTCTTTCACGAAAAATTAGCCGACCTCGATCAAAATGCCGAGATGTTTATTATCAACCGCGTCATTCCGCGATTTTCGGCGCAGGATATCGCCCAGCTCGAGGATCACGAACTCGACGAGATGCTCACCGAGGCCGGCGTCGACAACCCCGATGACGCCCGGAAGTTGCGCAAAGACCTCGAAAACCACTACGCCCGCCTCTCCCAACTCGCCAATCGCGATCGCAACGCCATCTCCACCCTTTCGGCCCGGGTCGGTGAGGAGTTGATCCGCCTGGTGCCACTGCTCGGAGAAGACGTCCACAACCTGGCGCAACTGCTCAAACTCAGCGATTTCTTGACACCGCTTCGCGAGCGCGCCGAAGAGCCCGCAAGCGAGTAACAAGATCGGTCGGGCTGCGTCGATGATTGCTACTCCGCCTGCCGGTATTTCACATTCCCACCTGACTGGTTCCACGCCGCAGACGCTCCGGATTACCCGGCTGACGAACTGCTCGACTCCCACAAGCCTTCAAGAGAGCCGGTCGAATGGACGCTCCCGACACCACACCTGTTGAGCTGACGACCCTTGCCAGCGGATCGTCGGGAAACACGACCTTCATCCGATTTGGTGACACTCGACTTCTCGTCGACGCCGGCATCTCGTACCGACAGTTAAACCGAAGACTGAAATCAATCGACGAATCAATCCAAGCACTGTCGGGCCTGCTAATAACCCACGAGCACAGCGATCACATCGACGCCTGCCGACTCGTCGAAAAGAACCATCCCGAACTTCCGATGTATGCCACGTTTGGGACCGCGGAGGCCTGTGGCGAATCCGACGACTGGACGCCGAATTTCCACATCATCGAAGCCCAGCAGTCGTTTGCCATCGACGGCGTCGATATCCTGCCCTTTCGCATCTCCCACGATGCCCGAGAACCAGTGGGCTTCCGCTTTGCAATCCCGGGATTTTGCCTCGGCTTTGCCTCCGACCTCGGCCGTCCGACCCGGGAGGTCGTCGACGGTCTGAGCGATTGTCAGGCTCTCGTCATCGAGTCCAATTACGACGCCCAGATGCTTCGCACCGGCCCCTATCCGCAGTTTTTACGACGCAGAATCGCCGGTCGCGGCGGACACCTGTCAAATCGCCAGGCCCGGGCATTGCTCGACGACGTCGCAGGTCCCGAGCTTTTGGCGGTTGTCCTGTGCCATCTCAGCGAAAATAACAACGATCCCGATGGCGCCGTCGCCACCGTCCAGAAGGCCCTCGACGACACCGACACCCGCATCGTCGCCGCCCCTCGTGGCGAAATCGGTGAACCCCTCCAGTTTACGGCCACTCCGCCAACCCCGGAGCCCGTACAAACTGCACTGCCCTTTTAAAAAGCTCATTTCGCCGCCCCTCTCGTTAGCGACGATTCTCCGGCGGTTTGCGCCAGGCAAATGCAATCAGCCACAACGCCGCGGCGTTACTGGCACCGTCGAAGTGCAGAATATGCTCCGGAAACGCCGCCCCACCGACACCGCCCAG
>CAYUPT010000473.1:0-3775 GCA_964446725.1 uncultured Bradymonadales bacterium
GACGGCAATCGAAGGCCCCGATATGCCTTGTGCTATCGGGGAATACGCCTTGTGAGCTACACCGGAAGCCGGCGGCAATCGAAGGCCCCGATATGCCTTGCGCTATCGGGGAATAAGCCTTATGAGCTAACACCGCCTTTCCCCATTTTATCCCCGGTGGCGGGCCTGCCCCGCCACCACCTTCCGGCCGACAACCTCACGGACCTCGCTCCCCCATCGACTCCCCGCAGTCTCATGCCAATGCTTTCTGTGCTTCAGGCGCCATCAGCATTCAGTCCGCCACTGGGAGGTACCATCCTCGATTGATAATCTCTTCGTCGGAAAGATGACGTCGCAACTTCGCCTTTGGACTATCTCCTGGATGCCAAAAGTAATGCAAAAAATCGACTCCCTCCCGACGTATAAAGTTCCTGTCGGGCTTTCGGAGTTCATAGGTCTGCTGCAGCACTTCCTCATATTGGATCCCAATTCCAATCGAGATCCACACCGGCAACTCCGCGTGCGAACGCAATTCAAAAACCGTTCGATTAGATAGATACTCTACCGCACGCCGGTTCACCGGATCATCGAACAGGCCTTCGAACACCTCGGCATTTTCTCTCCACAGCGCGCGCAGCAGGCCTCGGGCTATATGATCGACTGAAGCATTGGTCGTAAATAGCGGTGGGGTCGACCACTCTTTGCCATCCACATAATTAGATTCGAAATAACTCCATCCTCGCTCCCCCGATTCGCGCTCATCGGAAAGTGAAATTTTCACCTCGCTGTGACAGCCGTGAAACAAACCATCGGGCATGAAACTGAGCTCGAAGAAGTATTGGTTGTCCTCACCGGTCGTCAATTCAGATACGGTCTCCTCGAGCCACGGTGGCAATTCGACCACCACAAACTCAACCCCTGCCCTCTGAAGCGTCACCAGCAGACGGTCGAGCCAGAACGAAAGAGCAAACCCATCCACCTGCAACCGTACGGTATTTGGTCTTTCTTCTTCGGAAAACTCGTCCATCAACCGCGTTATATCCTCCTCGAACTCGTCGATAGGAAGCTCTCGAAGCTCGCGCATCCGATACTTCGACTCCAGGACCTCCTGGTCGTCGACAATTTCCATCAGTGGTGAAAGTTGATAGGAACTCCGGCCTTCGAGAATAATTGCGTCTGTCGTCAGCTCGACCACCGGCAGATCAGATCGCTGCTCGGGGAAATGCGTTCCCTCCAGTTCTGCCAATGCCTCGACATAGCTCGGTTCCAGCTCTCGTTCCGACTCTGTGTCGTCTTCGAGCAATTGCCCGGCAGCTACGTACCAGACCACTGCCCCCATCACCGCCAGCGACAGCAATCGAACGGTGAACGAGGTGCGACTTGTGACGGGAAGAATGGTCATGGTCGTCTCCTCGAAGTTCAGCAAGCCCACACATCATAGTTCACCGAACTCAATGCTCCCGAACCGCATTATCCATAAGATGTCGTAACGCCCCCCACGATACCATCTCCCAGGCATTACCCCAATCCTCATGATGTTCTGCCGTCCCCCGAATCCCCCCCGGGGATTGGCTCACGGAGATACCACGTCGACCTCGCCGTGGTGATCGCAGTGGCCGTCGTGGGGATGGTGCAGATGGCCGTCGACGAGATAGCAGGTGTGATCGCCGTGAGGCACGGCTTCGTGCCCGCAATTCGGGCCGTGGACGTGATCATCGTCGTGGCCGTCGCAGTCGTGGCCGCCGGTGCAGTCGGCCGGATTGTCGTCGGTGACCTCCAGCTTGTGCTCGTCGTAGTGGTCTTTGTGGGGATGGTGCAGATGCCCGTCGTGGAGGTAGTCTACGTGGTCATCATGGCCGATGGCGATGTGGCCGCAATCGGGACCGTGTTCGTGATCGTGGTTTTGGTGTTTGGTGCAGCTCATAGTGCCTTCCTGTGGTGGGTAAAATGCGTCATTCCGACGCGTGATCAAAGAGTTCCTCGATGATCGTTCGTACGTGGCCGTCGGCCAGCGAGTAATGGACGTGCTTGCCATCGCGCTCGCGGCTGACGAGTTCGGCGTTGTGCAGAATTTTGAGGCGCTGCGATATCGACGACATCGCATCACCGGTCTCTTCGGAGACCTCGCTGACGCAGTGCGGTCCATCGAAGAGCAACTCCAGAATTCGGAGCCGTCCCGGGTCGCCCATAGCAGAAGCCATCGAGGCAGCACGCCCCATCACTTCCGCACTGCGCAACTGATGCTCGTGTTCGCTGACGTCGTGTTCGCAATCCATCTCTCGCTCCTTGCAATTCGCCGTTCGCTTCGTCGATCCATCAAATCAACGATTCAACGATCGATTAAATAATAAACCATTACCGCCAGCGGTCAAGTGCCCCTGTGAAAAATGGCGCCCAATACAATTGCGCCATTATCCACCCGTGATTGATCGTCGCCGGAAGGTTGCTACCGTTTTCACAAGCTGCCACGGCAATCCCCCATATTCTTCGGCCGGATGGACCGATGAGCGAATTTTTGTCGCGCCTCAACTCGATACTCGACGGCCGGGACGGCCGGGGACGACGCCATATCTTCGTCGCCTACGATCAGCTCAACGACCAGATCGGAGCACTGGCCGACAGCGATCCCGACAACACCACCGCTGTTTTCATTGAGACCACCTGGAAGCCCGCCCGGCGGCCTTATCACAAACAGAAGGTGGCCTGGATACTGGCCAATCAGCGCCACTTCGCGCTGGAATTGGCCCACAAGGGCTTTGCCATCGACTACCGGTTCGACGACCGCAATTACGGCGAGGTTCTGGCCGATGTGGCCCGCGACACCGGGCCGATTGTAGTGATGGAGCCTGCCGAAAGAGAGCTTCGCCGCTCACTCGACGGGCTCATCGATAAGGGGCTGATCGAAATTGTCGACCACGACGGCTGGATCACCAGCACCCGGCAATTTCAAGAGAGTCAACGTGGCGACACGCCCTGGCGGATGGACGCCTTTTATAGACGCATCCGGCGAGATACCGGGCTGTTGATGGACGATGGCGAGCCCGTAGGAGGCAAGTTCAGCTTCGACGAGGACAATCGAGAATTTTGGCGGGGCGAGCCATCGGCGCCAAAGCCGCCCAAATTCGAGCCCGACGACATCGTCTGCGAAGTCGGTCGGCTCATCGACGATGCCTTTTCGGACCACCCCGGAGAGCTCGATCTGCGTCGGGTCGCCGCCACCGCCGACCAGGCTCAGGCATTCTGGCAGTGGGCCAAACAGGAGTGCATGCCCTCCTTTGGCCCCTTCGAAGACGCCATGTCCACAGAGAGCCGGACCCTCTTCCACACATTGATTTCACCGCTTCTCAACCTGCACAGGCTATTGCCCGGCCAGGTCGTAGAAGACGTCGCCGCACTCGATATCCCTATCAACAGCAAAGAGGGCTTTATCCGACAGGTCGCCGGCTGGCGCGAGTTTATGCGCCACGTCTACCGCCAGACCGACGGCTTTCGCGATCTGCCCGAAGGCGTGGAGGCCAACTACCTCGATGCCCACCGCTCGCTTCCGGCGACCTTCTGGGGCGATGCCCCGTCGGGCATGAACTGTCTCGACGAAGTGGTCCTAAGCGTCGTCGAAGACGGCTACAGCCACCACATCACTCGGCTGATGATCCTCGCCAATATCGCCACCCTCCTCGATGTGTCGCCCCGGGAGGTCACCGACTGGTTCTGGGTGATGTATATCGACGCCTACGACTGGGTCGTGGAGCCCAATGTTCGGGGCATGGGCATGTTCGCTCTTGGCGACCTCTTTACG
>CAYUPT010000474.1:0-3774 GCA_964446725.1 uncultured Bradymonadales bacterium
CTCCCCAACGGCGCGAGGCCGGTTGGGGCCGCCGTGGACGGGAAGACCCCACCGGTTTTAAGCCGGTGGTGAATCAGTTTGATGACATAGAGAGGAAAATCGCCCCGGTATTTGCGGGAATTTCGATCGGGGGACTATGATCTGGGGCGCTGGGCGTTATATTGAATTGTCGGCGGCGGCGACCAGGTGTGGCCGGCGCCCGTCAATTGTGGTCGAGTAATCATTTTGAAGCCAAGGTGTGAGACTGCCGTGAAGATGTTCGAATGCAACATCAAATCCATACGCCGGATGACCGCCCCGTGGTTTGTGGGCGTCGTACTCGTAGCGACGATTGCCGGCTGCGCCAGCTGGGGAAGTGAAGAAGATGAGTCGACCGAGGAGTCCCAGCTCGAGCGGGCGCGCCACGGCAACCTCAGCGACGCCGGACTGGAGGTCGATCGCGCCGATCTCAACGGCGATGACCGACCCGACCAGTGGAGGTACTACGACGGGGATCGGCTGGTGCGCGTAGAGCGCGACATGAATTTCGATGGCGACATCGATATGTGGCAGCACTACAACGAAGAGGGCGAATTGATCGAAGAGGAAGTCGCCCTCGACCGCGCCGGTCACGTCGATGTCGTCGCCTTTTACGAAGACGGCCGGCTCCGACGCCAGATGATGGCCAGCGGATTCGACGGCTCGTTTCCCATCGAGCGCTTCTACGACAATCAGGAGCGCCTGCTCCGCGTCGAGCGCGACTCGTCGGGCGACGGTCAGGTCGATGTCTGGGAGTACTACGACGACGGCGAGCGCCAGCGCATCGGCTGGGATACCAGCGGAGACGGTCAGCCCGATACCTTCGATCAATACGATTGACGCTGCGCGACGACCGGCCCGAAAGCCGGGGTTGTGCGATTGGCGGCGTCCGGACTTCGATCACAAGAGCCCATCGGCATGCACGAAATCGAGGACGTCCTTGTTCCCGTCGACTTTTCGACGTTTAGCCAGAGCGCCTTGGCCTTTGCCCGCCAACTCGGCGACAGCTGTAACTCCGGTGCGCGCCTGCACCTGGGGCATGCGGTGGAGTCGATGCCGAGCTACGTCCGCTCCATTCTGTATCCCTACGCTCCGCTCGGCGAGGACGACCGCGAATTCGAGGCCGAACTCGCGGAGTCGGTGCGCCGGGAGATGAGCCGTTTTTTCGAATTCGACGACGCCTTACAGGAGCGTCTGGACGGCGATCCGAAGGTCGGCTTCGGCGCACCTTCCGATTGTATTGGCGACTGGTCGTCGGCGCTCGATGTGGACATCATCTCCGTCGGCGCCTTCGGTCGCCGCGGCGTCTACCCCGGTGGTCCCGGTTCCACGGCCCGACGTATCGCCGCCACGGCGACGCAACCGGTGGCCCTGATCCGCGACTACGAGCCGGAACCTCGGATCGAGCGCATCGCCGCCGCCGTCGATCTCGGTGAGGAGACATCCAACGTCGTCGACGTCGCCATTCGATTGGCCATCGACCAGGGGGCCGAGCTGGAGTTGATCCACGTAATTCCATCGCCCTATGCCCACGACACCAACTGGCGCGTGGAGCGCCATTTCGACTTCGATGCCGATGCTCTCGACGACTCGCTGCGTCCCGCCGTTCGCCGGGCGATGATCGACACTGTCGACGCCATCGACGTGCCGCATGGCGGCGGCGATGGATTTGAGCAGGGCCTTCGAGAACCGTCGATTGCTGTCGGTGACCCGGCCACTGAAATCGGGGCATGGACCACGGCCCGCGATGTGGATTTACTGGTCTTTGGAAGCGGTCGGATATCGACATCCCAGCCGTCGGGACTGGGGCGGGTCGCCTCGGCAATCATGGCCGGCGTGGCGCGCCACCAGGTCGTGGTTCCATCGGGGCCGGCGGTAGCTCCACTCGATCGGAAATAGCAGGGCACTGATGGCCGACAAAAAAAGCCCCGCCGGCATCGGTGCCGGCGGGGCTTTTTTGTGGGCGTCGGCCACACTCGATCAGCCGATGATCTTCTGGAGTTTTTCGGTCAACTCCGGAACGGCGTCGAAGGCATCCTGGACCAGTCCGTAGTCGCAGACCTCAAAGATCGGCGCTTCCGGATCGGTGTTGATGGCGACGATATTCTTCGAGCCCTTCATACCCGCCAGGTGCTGGATGGCACCGGAGATGGCGACCGCAAAGTACAGCTTGGGGGCCACGACCTTGCCGGTCTGACCGATCTGCCAGTCATTGGGGGCATAGCCGCTGTCGACGGCCGCGCGGCTGGCGCCGACGGCTCCGCCGAAGGTGTCGGCCAGGTCCATGATCATCTCGAAGTTCTCGCCCGATTTGAGGCCTCGACCGCCGGCGACGACGACTTCGGCGTCGGTCAGCTCGGGACGCTCGCTTTCGACCTTGTCAAAGGAGACGAATTCGACGTCGTCGGCGGGCTCGATACCGGCGTCGAATTCTTCGACGTCGGCCGCGGAGTCCGCCGGATCGGCGGCACCGAAATCGGTGGTCCGCACGGTGACGACGGCATCCGGAGTATTGACCTCGACGGTGGTGATGACGTTGTCGGCCCACAGCGGACGGCGATACTTGATGCCGTCGTCGTCAAAGATGTCGATGGTCTCCGAGATCATCCCGGCGTCGATGCCGGCGGCGACCCGCGGCATCAGATCACGGCCTTGGGTCGATCCGGCGGCGGTGACGATGGTGGCGTCGGTCTGCTGGGCGGCGTTGACGATGGCCGGCGCGTAATTTTCCGGCAGATAGTCCGCAAACGCCGGGTTGTCGGCGTACAGGACGCGGTCGACGCCGTAGGTGGCGACTTCGTCGGCGATATCATCGACGCCGTCGCCGAGGACGAGGGCGATGACGTCGCCGCCGGTCAAATCGGCGGCTTCACGGGCGAAAGTGATTGCCGAGCGGGTGACTTTGCGCAGTGTCCCGTCGACGTGTTCGGCAACAACGAGTACGTTGGCCATGATAGTGACTCCTGAGGTGGTGAATCGTGAGCTTCGAGCAGCAGCGCGGGGTCCGGTGTGACCGGGTCAGATGACGTTGGCGTCGTTCTGAAGTCGGTCGATGAGTTCGTCGACATCTTCGACGATTTCACCGGCCTCCGGTTCCGGGGGCTGCTCGTAGTGCAGAGTATTGAGCTTGGGGGCGACGTCGACGCCGAGTTCGTCGGGCGTTAGCGTATCCAGGGGCTTGCGCTTGGCCTTCATAATGCCCGGAAGGCTGGCGTAGCGCGGCTCATTGAGACGCAAGTCGGCGGTGATAATGCCCGGCAGCTTGATGCGCTTGGTGGCGGTGCCGCCGTCGACCTCTCGGCCCACGGTGGCCCAGCCGTCTTCGATTTCGAGATCGAAGGCAAACGTCGCCTGCGGCCAGTCCAGATAGGACGCCAGAAGTTGCGCGGCCTGGCTGCGGTCGCTGTCGACGGATTGCTTGCCCATCAAAATGACGTCCGGCTCCTCGCGGTCGACGACCTTGGCGAGGACGCGAGCGACGGCGTCACTGTCGAGCTCTTCGTCGGTCTCGACGAGAATCGCCCGGTCGGCGCCCATGGCCATCGCCGTGCGCAGCTCCTTGGTCGAATCCGAAGAACCGACTGACACGGCGACGACTTCCCCGCCGTGCTCTTCTTTGATCCGGATGGCCTCTTCGACGCCGTATTCGTCGAAGGAGTTCATCTGGTATTCGACGCCCTCGGTAATAATACCGCTGTTGTCGGGCTTGATCTTGATCTTCATATTGGGGTCGGTGACCCGTTTGACAGTGGTCAG
>CAYUPT010000475.1:0-3774 GCA_964446725.1 uncultured Bradymonadales bacterium
AGTTGACCAACGCCGCGTTGCGCGACGGACTGACCGGCGCCTACAACAAAAACTATCTGCTCAAACATCTGGAGACGGAACTGGCGTTTGCGCTGCGTCACAAGACGCCGCTGAGTCTGGTCATGATCGATATTGACCACTTCAAGCCGGTCAACGACAACTACGGCCATCTCGCCGGAGACGCGATCTTAAAGCGGATGACCGAAATTGCGGTGTCGTCGCTTCGCACCGAGGATCTCTTCGCGCGCTACGGCGGCGAGGAATTCGCCATCGTCTCTCGCGGCGCCACCGTCGACGACGCCGTCGCCATCGCCAACCGGGTCCGCAGCAACGTGGAGACCACGGATTTCATCTTCGATGGCACCAAGATCCCGATCACCATCAGCGCCGGCGTCGCCACCGTTCCCCAGGTCGCAGCTTCCGAACCCGACGAGTTGATCGAGGCCGCCGACGCCGCCCTGTACGACGCCAAAGACGGCGGCCGCAATCAGGTCCGTTCCGCCCACCAGTAACCGGCCCTTCGATCGCCGGCCGTCCGGTCGGGGATCGATACCTCCAAAAAAGTTGCCCTTCCGGCGCCGCCCACTACTGTGGGGCGTGCTATGCATCCCCTTGTCGCCCGCATCCATCCCGCGCTTCGAACCGCCTTTTTTGCCTGGCTTATCAGCCGCACCGCCCTGTGGTGGGCGCAGCCGATACGCCCCGTGGAGTTGGCCGGTGGCCCCCCACTTCCGGGCCTACTGGACGTGGCCCGAAACTGGCTGACGTCGTCGACGTCGTCGCCGGCCATGGCCGTCGTCGCCGACGCCGGCCCCTGGATGGTCCTGGAGTTGGCGATGCTCGCTGCCGGCGTCGCCGTCTACCGCTTTGTGCGCACCACCACACTGCCCCAGGCCGCCGAACGGGCCTGCTGGCTGTGGTTTTTTAACCCCCTGCTGGCGCTGTACGTGCTGGACTGGGGCACCCAGATGGCCGCCGCCGCCGGAGCGATGGCCGTCGCTGCCATCGCCACCCGAAGGCCCCGCACCGCGGCGGTGGCGGCGATCATCGCCGTCGGCTGCCGCATTGAATTGATCGTGCTGTGGCCGGCGCTCGCCGCCTGTGCCTGGCGGCGTCACCGTCCCCAAAAAGACCACCCGGCGGCCCTGGTCGTCTCTGTGGCGACGATCCCCCTGGCGTTTTCGGCCTGGATCGGTGCCAGCTGGCATCTGGCGGGAGCCGCCGGCAGTTCGCTTCGGGGCCTTCACGGCGATGCCGCCTGGCGCGATCTGTCGACGGCACTGCCGGCGTCGATGTCGGAGTTGGTGATCGTCATCGGCCTTGTGACGGCTGCCATTTTAGCGATCCGATACCTGCGGCGATGTCCGCTGTGGTACGGCGTGTGTGCGCTGGTGGCCTGTCTGTGGCCCCTGTTGCAGGTCCCGGTATCCTTCGGGGCGATCACCGTGGCCTGGTCGCTTCCGACCTTCGTCCACCTGGCGACGGCCACCGATGATCGGGCCGTGGAGCGTCCGCTGTTGGCGGGCGTTGTCATCGCCTTTATCTGGGCGGCGACCGCCGCCTGATGGGCGCCCGGTTTCCGATACCCGACAGACGGCCTACGACTCGTCGACGCGTTGTTTGGCCTTTTGGACGGCCTCGTCGCGCAATCGAGTCGCCTCCGCTTCGTCGACGTACTCCAATAGCGCCAGCTCCAGATCGACGTCGCGCTGTTGTTGCGCCGTCGACCCCGCCTGGCGGCGGCGCACCATCTGGACGGCGCAGGCGTCGTGGCCGACCTGGTGGGCCTGCAACTCGTATTGGACCTGGTAGTTGCCGTCGTCGCGCCACTGCGTCGACAATCCGCGCTCGCCGCGCGCATAATCGATGTCCTCAAAGCCGGACTCCCACAGCATATCCTCGGCAAGCGGCAACAATGCCGGACATCCCATCTCGTAGACATAGCCGCGCACCATCCGGTCTAAGGCCACCCGATACGCCTGGCGCTGCTCATCACTCATCGATGCCGGCCCCACACCGGCGCAGCCCGCCGACGACACCGCCACAGCGACGGCCATCGACCAAAGCCCCACCATCACCACCGCCTCTGGCACCCTTGTTCGCCATCGCCGACTGCTCATCATCCCCCCGTCGCTTCCAGAGATCCTCAACGAAAATCCCGCTGCACTGCCTGGAGGCCCCCAGTAATTATGGCCACCGCCTGCCGGAGTGCCAACCTGACGGCCCGTCTATTGCGCCGACCACCGCGGTGGTCAGCGTTGATTTCACAACCTGTTCATCGGCTCATTCGACCGTCTTTGCCCTGTTCAACACCAATGCATGGGCGGTGTGGTCGACGGTTGTTGCCGCAGGATCGCCGCCATCGCTGCTCCCGAATTTCTTTGCGATAATTGACCCTCGCCGATCGGTGCCAAGCTTTAGCGTAGCGCGACGAAAACCATCGCCATATCATGGGGTTATAGAGGGGGCGCCGATTGTCCGTGCAGCCATCGCATGGTGGATGCCGAAATCGGTTGGAAATAAAGCTCGCCTCGGGCTATGTTGTGGTTAGCCGACGGGGACAGAGTCCTGTTCAAAAGCTAAACAATGACCAATGATTGCGGATTCTGTCGCTGAGGGGATTGGGCCAGACCAATCAACACCTGGTCTCGTACGACCCGAAGACGCAGTAGTGGACGGACAGAAGGTATGAGGTAGTCCATTCACCACCTCCATACATCCAGAAGGATCTGATGATGACCACCACCGAATCGACTGCTGATAAGTCCAGCGGCTTTCCCGCTCTCGCCGAAATGTCCGGAGACCTCAGTCTCCCGATGTTCTCCGAGGGCAATCTCAATATCACTCCCGATACCGACGCCACCAGCGCCTATCTGCAGCGACTCAACTACATCGAGCCGCTGCCCGCCGAAGAACAGCAAAAACTGGCCGAAAGCTACGTCAACGACGGCGACCAGGACGCCGGCAAAATGCTGATTTTGACCAACCTGCGCCTGGTCGTCAAATTGGCCCGCGAGTACTCGCGCAACTGGTCGAATATCCTGGATCTGATCCAGGAGGGCAACGTCGGCCTCGCCGAAGCCCTGACGCGCTACGATCCATATCGCGGCGTCAAATTCACCAGCTACGCCCAGTACTGGATCCGGGCCATGATCCTCAATTACCTGATGAACCACTGCCACCCGGTCAAAATCGGCAGTTCCCGGGCCGGACGCAAGCTGTTTTACAATCTCAAAAAGGCCCGCCGGGCCCTCATCAAACAGGGCGAGGAGCCGACGCCGGCCCGCGTGGCCGAATACCTGGATGTCGACGAAAAGGAAGTCGTCCGCGTCGCCGCCCAACTCGACGCCCCGCCGGTGCGCCTCGATGCCGAGGCCCCGGGCTACGACTCGACGACCATCGGCGAGCGAATGGAGGCCGATGTCGCCACCCCCGAAGAGCTGGCCAGCGAACACGACCTGGCGAGCCGACTTCAGGGCGCCATCGACGCCTTCGGCGAACAGATCGATACCGACCGCAAAGAAGCCATCTGGTTTGAGCGCATGATCGCCGAAGATCCCAAAACCCTGGTGACCCTCGGCGGAGAGTGGGATGTCTCCAAGGAACGCATCCGACAGGTCGAAGTCCAGATTCGCGAGGAATTCAAGTCCTTTCTCTTCGATGAACTCGGACGGGATATCGAAGTCGAATTTCTCGAATCCTGATCGGCGATGATCCATCGGCTAGGAGCCTGTTGCGTATAGCGGACCGAGTCCTCGCCGAGAAGATTTTGAT
>CAYUPT010000476.1:0-3764 GCA_964446725.1 uncultured Bradymonadales bacterium
CTCGGCCTGGTGATTCCGGCGTTGGCCCTGGCGGGAGCACCGCTGACGACCGGGGCGGTCGCCAAGGCCCAGTTGACGGCGTTGCCCGATATCAGCGCCGGGGACCTGCCGGCGATCTTCGATCCGGCGATCATCGTCGGTGCCGTGGCGACGACGGTGTTGATGGCGCGATTTCTGTGGGTGGTCTGGCCCCGGGAGACTCGAAATCACTCCATATCCCGTATGGCACTGGGCGCCTGGTGGATGCTGGCGACATCTGTGGTGTGGGGCCCCTGGATTGTGCCCTGGGATTATTTTCGGCGCGCCGCCTCCGGGATGGCCGAACCCTACGCACTGTGGTCGTCGCTGTGGCCGATGCTGGTGGGGCTCGGGGTGGCGGTAGTGGTGGCACGCCACCGCCGACTGCTTCCGCTGCGCGTCGATGGTGCCGTCCCCGAGGGCGACCTGTTGATCCCGGTGGAAGCTGGATTGCGCTGGCTGTGGCGCGGCCTCCGGCAGTGGGCCGAATTTGGTCGGCAACAAGTTCGTCGCGCCGTCCTGGGACTCAAATTGTGGTACGCACGGCGACTGGCCAATGTGGAACTCGTCGAACAGGCCGAAAAACAACTCCAGAAACAGGCCTGGGATTGGGTCTGGATCCTGGTGGTCGCCACCAGTTTATTCGCCGCTCTGCTCTTTTGACCGGTGCGATGTCGGGTCTGTATCAAAATTGGCGTTCGCTGAAGTTTGAAACCACCGTTGTTTTACCAGAGACGACCTCGTGGTATGCCAGTTCCCAATCGGTAGCCGAACCCCGGGATGTCACGGGTGCCAGAGCCTGTTTTTCGAGGAATAGTATCATGAAAAAGCGCAGCATTATTACACTGGTCGTCATTTTCGGCGGACTCTTTGTGGGATTGTTGGTATTTATCGGCGTGCTAGTAGCGGTCTTTTCGCCGGGCGATGTCGGACAAACCGAGGAGAGCATCGGCGTCGTCGAGGTCGACGGCTCGATTATGGACAGTGAGGACGTCCTGGAGGATATCGAGCGGTGGAGTGACGACGACAACATCAAAGGCGTCGTGGTCCGTATCAATAGTCCCGGTGGCGCCGTGGCGCCATCGCAGGAGATGTACCACGCCGTCCGGGATCTCCAGCAGCGAAAGCCGGTGGCAGTGTCGATGAGTAACGTCGCCGCCAGCGGTGGATACTATATCGCCTGTGGATCGGACACGATTTTTGCCAACGCGGGAACCATCACCGGCTCCATCGGCGTCATCACCCAATTCTTCAATATCGAGCGACTCGCTGAGCGCGTCGACCTGGAGGTCAACACCGTCAAATCCGGGGAATTCAAGGACTCGGGATCGCCGTTTAAGCCGTTTGAAGAACAGGACGAGGCCGTCTTCTCGGAGATGGTCTTCGATATCCACGACCAATTCGTGGAGACCGTCGCCGACTGTCGAGACATGGACTACGACGAAGTCGACGAGTTGGCCGACGGCCGCGTCTACACCGGGCGACAGGCCCGAGACAACGGATTGGTCGATGAAATCGGAACCTTCCAGGATACCGTCGACTACCTCGCCGAAGAGACTGGACTCGACGACCCGCCAGTGGTTCACCCGCCGGAAGAGCGACTCGGGATCATCGAAGAGTTCTTCCAGATCGTCGCCGACACGTCGACCTCGACCGTCGAAGAGCACAGTCGGTCGCGCGTCAATTACAAGTACGTTGGACCTCAGTAATCAGTGAGAAGTAACCAGCGATGAGACACGGTACGACCAAACCCAGGACTGGTATCGCGACGGCGGCCCTTGTGGTCGCCGCGGCGATGGTGATGCCCGACATCGCCGCCGCCGACGATGTCGACGAGTACCAGCTCGATGAAATTCTCGACGAGGCCCGTCAATACGCGCCGTTACTGGCGGAACTCGATGCCAATGAAGCCCACGCGCGAGCTCGCCAACAGCGCGCCGACCGGGCGTGGTGGCCCAGCCTGGAAGCCACCACCACACTGGCACCGGTTCCCGCCGATGCCGATCCGACGCGCATCGACGAAAATCTCGACGAAATCACGTCCTTTAATCTCGGGCCCTACGTCCGGCAGACGGCCCGAGCCACCATGCCTCTGTATACGTTCGGGCGCATCGATACGGCACAGGACCTCGCAGAACTCGGCGTCGATGTCGCAGCCCTGGAGCGGCGAGAGGCGATGCTCGAGCACCTACACCGCACGCGCCAGGCCTATTACGGCCGCCAGCTCGCCCGGGCATTCGGCGACTTGCTCGACGAGGGCGGGTCGATGATCAAAGACGAACTCCAACAAATGGAAGAGGACCGGGCCTTCGGAGAGGCCGACTTCGAGACCGAAGATCTGCGTCGACTCCAGATCTTTGATGCCGAATTGGACACCATGATTCTCGACAACAATCGGCTCCGGGATCTCACGGAAGCGGCCCTGTCGTATCTCACCGATCTCGATGGCCCCATCGACGTCCCCGCGCTGGATCCGAGCGACGTCGACCGGCGCCTCGAAGATCTGGCGACATATCAACAGCTGGCGCGCTCGCACCGTCCGGAAATCCAACAATTGTCGCGAGGCGTCGAGGCCCGGCGACTGGAGGAACAACTCCAGCGGCGGGAGTTTTATCCCAATGTCTTTGCCGCCGTCGATTTTGGATTTGGCTGGTCGACCGAGGACCCGGCCCTCCAGCAGGTATGCCGACGCGACGGAGCCGAACAGCCCTGTGTCGACGTCGACAATCTCTACGCCCGCCCCTACCAAAACCCCTTTGATACCCTGACATTCGGTGTCGCCGTCGGCCTGCAGTGGCGCCTGGATTTCGGCCAACAATACGGGCGGCTCCAGCAGTCACAGGCCCTGCGCTCCGAGGTCGAAGCCCAGCAAGACCGGGCCCTGGGTGCACTGGAGCTCGAAATCGAGGAGGCCTGGCGCGAGGCCTACGACGCCCGCGAGCGCATCGACATCGAAGAGCGCAGATATAACGCCGCGCGGCGCTGGCGCAACCAATACGGCCTGCAGGAACAACTGGGCAGAGACGACCAGGAGATGGAGGAACTCATCGACCCCCTTAGAGAGTACTACCAGGCCCGAGTCTCCTATCTGGAGGCGACTCACAACTACCTGGCGGCACGAGCCGAGTTGGCTCAAAAAGTCGGCGTCGAGGACCTCTCGGAGGTCGAAGACGACGTCGATGACCACAGTGAATTTCTGCGCCGAAGTGCACCATCCAGTGAATGAACCGCCGGTCTCTGACGTATAAAGAATGCCGGTTCGGTGACAGTCACCGGACGCCAGGGCGTGTTAATGGCTTTTAGTTGCGACGGAGGACGACGATGAGGATTTTTACAATAGATCGAAAGCGCGGTGCAGTGGCAGTATTCGTCTGCGCAGTCGTCCTGATGTTCAGCAGCGTAAGCTGGGCGGCGACGCCCAACGAGGTCGCTGAAGAGCGCACGGAAGCCGTGGCCGCAGTCCTCGCCGAGCCCGACAGCCCGGAGCGAACAGCACGGCTGGCGCAGACCATCGACGAGAGCCTCGATTTCGCCTACCTGGCAGGCCTCGCTCTGGGAGAGCACTGGGCGGAGCGCAGCGACGAGGAGCGCGATGAATTCATGACGCTTCTCCGCCAGTTATTGCAACACAACTACGAGGAGCGACTCGGCGGCCACGAACTCGACGAAGATTACACCATCGAGTACGAGGAGGGCCGAACCCGCGGTGATCGGGCCTTCGTTGCCGCCGAAGTGGAATACGACGA
>CAYUPT010000477.1:0-1798 GCA_964446725.1 uncultured Bradymonadales bacterium
AACGCTGCGCCGCACTGGCGTGCCCCGGCACCAATTCCGAGCCCGCCCACCCTGAGCGATGGGTTGGGACCCGGCGACTTCGCCTGACAACTCAACGAGGGCCGCCGCCCGTCTCGGAAGGGATAAATCGCATGCGCGATTCTCGTCTTCGCGCGCTCCTCCGGGGTAGGCCTTTTCCGATAAAATCAACCCGGAGTGTGAGCGAACTCACAGAGCAAGCGCTCGACGTCCCTTCCAACTCTATTGTCGACGATTCGGGGTTGGATCTTGCGTACTTTTTTGGATTTTCTTGGCGATAGGGTGAAAGAGAAGAGGCGGCCCGAGTAATTCCGATTCCCCCTCAGCCGTCGCGTTGCTCCGGCAGATCCCACCCTAGGAGTACTTCCTCGCGTTGCTCAGGACGCCCATCAGAGATCGGATATTCAGGAGGCTTCGGTGGTAGGAGGTAACTCGTGCGGTACGTCGCCTGTGCTGACGGCGCCCCTTTGGCGGCAAGCGACGCGCTGCGCAGGACGCCTTCGGCCTCCGAGCACCTCGCCGCCATTATTTCCGAATAGTCAGCCCCACACATCGCAGGGATTATCACTCCGGATGGAGTACAGCCTGGAGACCATCGCGTCGGATGGTCGCGATCTGCTGGCGGCCTTCGCCGAGGCTGAACAGACAGCAGGTTGTCATGGTCATTGCCGAGATCAGACACCACGAACAGGTAGCCCCGATGATAAAAGGTTGCCAAAACGTAAGTAGTATCGAAAACGCGAACCCGACCCCGGTCAAGACCATCGTGGCAGCAGGAGTCAGTCGAGTCCATTTTGAGGAATGAAAGCGCCGAAAGAAGTACAGCGCCAACAACATTCCGTATCCAAACGCTCCGACCAACGCCAGCGGTAAGACCCCGAAAAGCATCGCCATATCGCTGTGCTGTACGATATTGCACTGACCGACGGGTCCGCAAAAAAGATCCTGGCGCGTCGTCTCCCCGTACGCCAGATACACCGCCACCCCAAACCCGACTGTGGCAACGGCGACCTAGAGGACAAACGGTGTCTTGTTGGACAGCACTTGCTGCCAGGAGCGCCGTGGGACCATCACCAGGGCGACCAAAACCAGGATGACCAAAAGCGTCGTGGAGACGTAGTTACCCGGCACGTCACGGGAAAATCGATGTTGCCAGTTATCGCCTCCCGAAGAATGAAATTCGCCGGCCGACTCGGCATCTGTCAACTCGTCGAGCCCTTCGATGTCAGGTCCGGCGATGCCTCCCTGGCGATGGTGTTGTTCGACGAGACCGGGCAATGCGTCCGAAATTTCGTCGACACCGACCAAAAGCCGGTCGCCGATGACGACAGTGGGAACTCCTCGACGAGTCGACGGGACATCGTACTCAACCCACACATCCCGAAGGATCCGGTCTCCCTGTTCGGTGGTGGTGTCGACAGTCGAGATCTGGAGAGCTTCACCGTACTCGTCTTGCAGTGGCTCCAGTTCTTGTTCGGCGACCACCTCGCAGAATGGACACTCCGGAGATGAGAAATAGACGGCGTCCACCGTCGATGTATTCGCCCCTGCGACCGACGAAAAACAGATCACCAAAACAAAGGATAATACCGAAAAGAGACGTCTCCGGTTGTGGATCGATATCACGTCTTTTCCCTCAATATCGCTTCGAATATCCATGACTCATTTACTGCGCCTTGAGCACTCGTTGACGGTAGCAGTTGTCACGACGTGCGGTGTATGTTTTCAAACTTTGCTCCCCACCGGCCCAAGACCGGTTGGGGCCGCAGAACTCCGGGAG
>CAYUPT010000477.1:1898-3755 GCA_964446725.1 uncultured Bradymonadales bacterium
GGGCCGCAGAACTCCGGGAGGTTCTTCGGGCTATGTTCTCAAACTTTGCTCCCCACCGGCCCAAGACCGGTTGGGGCCGCAGAACTCCGGGAGGTTCTTCGGGCTATGTTCTCAAACTTTGCTCCCCAACGGCGCAAGGCCGGTTGGGGCCACAGAACTCCGGGAGGTTCTTCGGGCTATGTTCTCAAACTTTGCTCCCCAACGGCCCAGGACCGGTTGGGGCCGCGGTGAACCGCAAGACCCCACCGGTTTTATGCCGGGGGTGCATGAGTTTGAGAACATAGAGTCCTTTGGCACCATGTCTCGGAGGCCACTTTCTGTCGATTCTGTATCTCCAGAATGAGCGACTAACTCGAACGCCTATTTAGCCCTCGGGAATCCCGATGCAGACGCAATATCATCCAGCGACCATCGTACAAGATGTGGCTCTCGGAGACATCACCGGATCGCCCACAAGCTGTCCAGGACATCAAAAACTTCTATAACATCAAATAGTCCCCGTCACTCCGCCTGTGGATAGTTCCGCTCGAGAACACTCATCAATTCGGAGGCAATCGAATCCTCAGCGGCGCCATGCCAGTGATCTCCACGTATGAGATAAAGACGACGATCTCGGTCGCAGGCCACGTCGGCCCGGACCAGTTTTTCGCGCTCGGTGTCGTCGAGCATAAAGTCGTGCAGCGCTCCCACGCCGAATCCTCCGACAACGAGCGATTTGACCGCGGCATAACTACCGACCACCGCCGATGAGTGGATCCCTTCGGCGCCGGGCGGCGATGGCCCGGCGTCGGTATTCAATCGAACGACGGGAAATTGCTGCAACTGCTCCCGACTCGTCACCTGGCACAGATTCGCAAAGCGCTCGGAACAGCCGTAAAACTGATGATGAAAGCCGCCGACGGAATCGACACCATCAAACGGTGGCTTCCCGCTGTACGGAGCAATGACGACATCGAGCACTCCACGACGGAGTCGGTCAACAAGCACCGAACGCTCCTCGGTATGGATCCGCCATTTCAGGTCCGGAAAGGCGTTGCCCATGGCATGAACGACCGAGGGGATAATCCAGGTGGCGACGGGTTCGAGTGTTCCGACTCGAATATCGAAATAATTTCGCTCGTCGGCTCGTCGGGCGCGTCGCTCCAGGTCCCCCATGGCATCGATCAATTTCCGGGCCCGTTCAAGGAGTACCCGTCCGGCCGCCGTGGGAGACATGCCGCCCGGGCCACGCTCGAAAATGTCGACGCCGAGTTGCTCTTCGAGTTGTTGTATTTTTCGGCTCACCGCCGGCTGGGTTAAATTGATCTCACGGGCGGCGCCGGTGACAGTCCCCGCCCCGGCGACGGCGACAACGATTTTGAGTTGTTCTATCTCCATGAAAACTCTGTGCGAAATCGATACAGTAATAGAACCTGGGGGGGCTATTCAGCACACCATGGTCACACCGAAGTGATCCGGGCGCAACAAGCCCCCTCAGCGTGTACGCAATCCGACCGGATTTAACGTGCCGCAGATGGGCCTCGAGGTTGAAGTCGCCGCCAAAACCGACGAATGTGTCGGCGTGCACGGGTCATCCACTCGACGTTGAACCGACATTCCAAACCGCGAGAGGACCAACATGGTCGGACAATGGACACACGAAACGAATGGTCAGGGGCTCTACGAAATCACCTCGGAAGTGGTGCGCCAACTGGAGCGCACCGATCTGGAGGAGGGACTCTGTACAATCTATTTGCGCCACACTTCGGCGAGCCTTGTCATCCAAGAAAATGCCGCCCCTTCGGCGCGACGCGATCTGGAAAACTGGATGAACCGCCTCGTCGAAGAAGAAGACCCGCTGTACACCCACACCGCCGA
>CAYUPT010000478.1:0-3733 GCA_964446725.1 uncultured Bradymonadales bacterium
CGATGTGGCGTCCGTCGGGACTGTAATTCGGTTCGTAGTTATTGCCCTGGTCCTGGGTCAACCGGCGAATATTGCCCTCCAGATCGACGGTAAAGATATCGAAGCTGCTGCGCTCGTCGCGGGCGCTAAAGACGATGCGATCGCCGCGCGGATGCCAGTGGGGCTCGGTATTGTAGTGGCCCTGGTAGGTCAGACGACGCTGGTCGCTGCCGTCGGCGTTCATCACGAAGATATGGGCACCACCGGAACGCCCGGAGACAAAGGCGATCTGATTGCAGTCGGGACTCCAGGTCGGACTGACGTCGATGGCCCAGTGGTCGGTCAACTGCTCTTCGACGGCCCCGGTCTCGGGATCGATGAGGTAGATATTGGTATGATCGCTGCCCTGCGACATGGTGACCGCCAATTTGCCGTCGCAGTACGCGGCGCCGGAATTCTGGCCCGGCGACTCCGAGAGACGATCCATTTCTCCGTTTCGGTAGGCGAAGAGATCGGGATTTCCATCCAGATAATTCGTAAAAAAGACGGTGCGATCGGGGCCGAAGGTCGGAAGCAGATGGATATTGTCGGAGCGGCTGATGCGCTGACGCTGGGAGCCGTCCATGCTCATGGTGTAGATATGCTTGGTATTGGTGCCCTGTCGCTGGGCAAAGGCGATCTGACTGCCGAAGGGCCCGGGATCGCCGGTAAAGTATTCGATGACGGCATTGATGAACTCGTTGACTTCCCCGCGGATGGCGTCTTCGGAATCGACGGTCGTCGCCGACCAATCCAGTTGAATCTGACGGCCCTCGTCGACGATAAACAACCGCAGGTCGAGTCGAATCCCGCCATCGTCGCTGCGCACCGCACTTTTGACGAGTCCCTGAGCGCCGACGTTAAACCAGTTCTGAAAGCCGATGTCGGCGGCCGACATCCCCTCGTCGTCGGTATCAAAAAAGAAGCTATCGGTGGGCAACACATCGAAATAGCCGGCCAACGCCATATTGTCGCGCAGCGTCTGTTCGACCTCGCCGGCGGCCGACGACGAATCGCCGCCGTCATCGATGGTATCGGGGATCGCGATGGGCACCAGAACCCGGCGGGCACCGACGCGGACATCGATTTCGATACCGCTTTCGTCGGCCTCATCGTCGTCGACATCGGCCGCGGCGTCTGGACGTTCGTCGGGTTGGGCGCTGACGGACCACGCCGAAAGCGTCACCACCGCCAGGACTGTCAGGGCCACGACCACCGGTCGAAACCGGCGTCGGCGTCTATCTGCAAATCGCATCATCAACCTACTCCACTTATCGTTCGAGATGTTCCCAGTGACTTAAAACAAAGCCGCTCTGCTGGATATTCTGCCGGATCGCCGGCGCCTCGGGCATGGGCAGTGTCTGGCCGCCCTCATCGGCCATAAATTGCCGGATGACGCGCTCGATACTGTCGTCGAATTGGGTATTTTCGCTGCGAGTTTGAAACTCGTAGTCGACGACGTGGCCGTCCTCCGACAGGCGCACGTGGACGGCGACCCGCCCCGCCAACTCGCGCAGTTGCGAATCGGAGATCACCGTCGGAATCTCCCAGTTGCGCTCGATGACCGCCAGCAGTCGCGCCTGATAGGTCTGCATCATATCGGCGTCGTCGGGATCGGTGACCGTCCCCCCGGCGACGCCGTCGGGGCTTCCCTGGGGAGCTTCATCACCGCTTCCGTCGGCGTCAAATTCGCCGAGTGCCTGGTCCATGCGTCGACGCCGCTCCTCTTGTTGGCGGCGGCGCTCCTCTTCCCGGCGCTGTTGTTCCTGGGCGCGCTCCAATTCGCGCTGTCGCTCGGGATCGATATCCGGCTCATCGGGTTCGATCTCCGGGTCCGGTTCGGGCTCCGGTTCGGGCTGCGGCGCCGGAGCGTCGGGCTCGGGTTCGACGTCCGGTTCGGGCTCCACCTCCGGCGGCGCCCCCTCGTCGCCGGTCAGTCGCGGAAGGTGATCGGGGTCGGGCTCTTCGCCCAGCGCCAGCAGGTCGACCTGCTCGAATTCGATTTCCTCGGGTTCTTCCTCGGGCTCTGGTTCCGGCGCCCAGATCACACTGATGACCAGTGCGGCGGCGACCAACCCGTGAAAGAGCACCGACAGCCCAATCCCGGCGGCAATTTCGCCGCGGCGCCTGGAACCGGCCCCCATGCCGCCCCGGTTGTGGCTCGACATTACCATCGTCGTCCTATCGCCCAGTGTCGCATGCTCAGGAACCGTCGTCGCCGCGAAGTTCGGGATTGGTGACCATCCCGACCTGTTCGACGCCGGCGAGGCGGACCCGATTCATCGAGCCCACGACCACTCCGTAGGGAATCTCGGTGTCGGCGAGTAAAAATAGCCGACCCTCTTCCTGGAGGCGGCGATTATTCTCGATTTTCGACTGCAACTCGTCGAAGCACGGATTGAAACGGCCGGCTCCCTCCTCATCGGCATAGGGCCCGCAGTCGACCAACGGCTCATCGCCCAGAAATATTTGCAGATTTTCATCGATGGCCAGCATGATGTGGTCGACTTCGTCGAGGGCGACGCGGTGATCGCTGTCGTCGACGGTGGGAAGATTCATCTCCACTTCGCTGTGCTCGTCGGCCATCTCCTGCATCATCGGCGTGGTCACCATAAAGATCACCAGCAGCACCAACATGACATCGACAAAGGGAGTTACATTGATTCGGGCCAGCGTCGTGTGTTCTCCGCTCGACCCTCCGGTACTCACACCCATTGGTTCACCTCGCGCCCCGTAGTCGAAGGTCCATCATTTCGATTGGCATCGTCCACATCGGGCCTGATCAGTCAAAGAAATGGCGCTTGACGATATTGAGAAAATCGGAGGAGAAATTGTCCATCTCCGAGCCCATCACTTTGACGTGATTAAGCAGCCAGTTGTAGGCGATGACCGCCGGAATGGCGGCAAAGAGCCCGGCGGCCGTGACAATCAGGGCCTCGGCGATGGGCTGGCCGACGACTTCGATGCCCGCCGACTCCTGCTGGCTGATCTCGAGAAAGGCGACCATGATGCCCCAGACAGTCCCGAAGAGCCCGATAAAAGGCGAGGTGGAGCCGATACTGGCAAGCCAGGGAATCAGCGACTCCGCATCGGTCAACTCCTCGCGCTGAGCGCGGCGCAGCGCGCGCTCGACATTTTCGATATCGCCGAGCTGCTCGCGCATCGACTGACTGTCGCCGTCGCGATTGTTGTTTTTGAGTTTCGACAACTCCAGATAGCCGGCCCGAAAGACGTTGCTGACCGGCGCATCCGGAAATTCGTCGGTGGACTGGTAGATCGAATCCAGGCGTTTGGACTGCCAGAAGATGTCCATAAACTTCTTCGATTCCCGGCGGGCCCGGCGAATATAGAAGTACTTGTAGCCGGTGATATACCAGGAGACGGCACTCATGACGGCCAGCAAGATAAGCACCGACGTGACGACCAGGTCGGCGTCGGCGACAATTCGCAATACATTCGGTCCCCCCTCACCGGCCGCTTCGGCGATGATGACAGGGGCAATGGCTGGATTGAACATGTCAGTGTGCCTTGTTGGACGTAATTGACATAACCGTCGGCAAGTGCCCGGAAAACGCGACCCGGCCAACTCGTGGATGCACAAATTGTGTTAGCACGCGCCTTCCAATTGGCGCAACGATTACTGCGCCTTGCGCACTCGCAGACGGTGCATCTGGCGCGTCGAGACCGCGCTGGATCTGCGTTGCGGCTCGCTCGA
>CAYUPT010000479.1:0-3723 GCA_964446725.1 uncultured Bradymonadales bacterium
TCTCAAACTTTGCTCCCCAGCGGCGTGAAACCGCCGGGGCCGCAATCGTCAATGGGCGAGGCACGGCTTTACCGACCGTCGACGAGCTGCTGGAAGCTGATGTCGGTGTCGCCGGAGAGTCGGATGCGTCGAAAGCCGACGTCGAGGATCAGTAGCAACAATGCCAGGGCGGCCAGGTAGGGCCAGAGGTTTCGGCGGTAGCGAATTTCTTCGTCGCCGGCATCGAAGAGCTCGTCGATGGTGGGCGCTACGGTACCGCCGGTGACTTCGACGGCGCGCTCGACGAGTTCGTCATTGGCCTCGGTAAACGAGAGGCCGCGCGGGTAGGGATAGGAGAGGCTGGTCTGGCTGGTGGCGAAGCTGTCGCCATCCAAGAGGTGTTCGGCCGACAGGTGGTAGGAGCCGAACTCGTCGAGTTCAAAGGTCGCTTCGTAGATGCCGGGAGCGGTCTGGTCGAGCGGTACGCGACGTGTTTCGCCGCCAGGTGATGTGATTTCTGCGGTGGAGTGGAGGTCGTTGATAAATTGGTCGTTGGGCCCGATGGCGTCGACGGTGACGCGGCCGCGGTCCTGGTCGACGACGGCCCGCATCGGTAGTCGCTCGCCGTCGTCGGTGCGCATGGTGTCGCGGATAAGCTGGGCCCACAGCTGGGGATAGCCCTGCCAGCGGACCCACTCGGCGCCCCAGCGGTTTTTGAGGTCCGAGGTAAAGGCGGCGGTTCGACCCAGTCCTACCTGCCAGCGTGCCAGAAGCGGGTCTCCGGAGTCGGTGGACAATAAGACGTCGGCCTCCGGGCGCGGCGTCGTCGGGACGTATCCCAGTAGATAGGGCGCCTGTTCGAAGGCGATGCCGTCCAAGACCTGGGAGCGACCGGTGACGCGGGTGCCGACGGGCTCTTCGACGACGGCGGAGTCGGCGACGGTCCGCGTCTCGTCGGCAAAGATGCGCGGGACCTGATAGGGGTTGTTCGTAAAGTAGAATCGCCCGTTTCCGGCGTCGGCAATGCGTCGAAGCAGCGAGGTTTCGGCGCCGTCGCCGAGTCCGACGGTGGTCACCGTGATGTCCTCGATGCGCATGGCGGGCATGGTCTCGGTGAAGATATTGTCCTCATCGGAGATGCCGTCGGTCAGCAAAATGACGTGGCGAAAGCGGGCGGGGTGGAAGGCGATGCGGTCGTAGGCCTCCTCGAGGGCCAGTGCGATATCGGTGCCGCCGCGGATCTGGATGCGGTCGATCTGATTGTGGATGCGAGCCCGATTGGTCACCGGCTGACTGGGAGTGATGGGCGTGGTCTCATTGTCGAAGGCGAGGATGCCGATTTCGGCGTGGTCGTCGAGTTCGTCGACGGCGGCCCGGGCCGCCTCGCGGGCGAGTTCCATTCGGCGGTGTTCGTCCATCGAGCCCGATCGGTCGATGACCAGCAAGATCGCAAGGCTCGGATCTTCTCGCCGCTGTTGGCCCTCAAAGGTCACGGGCATCAGATCTTCGACGGCCGTTTCCTGCCAGCCGCCGGGGCCGAAGGAATTCTCGCCGCCGGCCATGATCAGTCCTCCGCCCATCTGTCGGACGTAAGTATCGAAGAGCTGGAGTTGGTCCTGCGAAAAGTCGTCGGCATGGGCATCCGATAGTAGCACCAGGTCGAATGCGTCGAGGTCGTCGATATCGCGGGGGACGCCGGCGGGAGTCCGGGTTTCGATGTCGAAGTCCTCGTCGCCGAGCGCCCGCTCCAGGTGGTGGCGGGATCGCATCTCGCCTTCGACGTACAAAATGCGGGGCTCACCGCTGATATAGGCGGTGTGAATGAAGCGATTATTCTCGTCGTGGGTGTCGCGGCCGTGGACGTCCATTTCGAGTTCGAAGGTCCGAAAACCGGGCTCCGAGACCTCGGTCTCGAAGCGCACTTCCGTGGTGCCGGCGTCGACGTCGATGGTTCGCTCGTCGTCGCGAAATTCGTCCTGCCAAAGCGTCAGATCCACGGTGTCGGCGTGGGTCGAGAAGATGCGGGCCGTCAGGTAAAACGGGGCGCCGACGTCGATGTCGTCGGGGGCATCGACGTCCTGAATCAGTACCTCCGGCGGGCGCTCGTAGTCCAGGGGCTGAGAAAAGAGCCGGATACCGAAATCGGCGGCGCGGTCGACTTCGGCCAAGAAATCGCCGTGGGTCTGGTTGCCGTCGGTCATCAAGACGATGCGCTGAAGGTGGTCGTCGGGAAAGAGTCCGTAGGCCATGCGCATGGCCGCCGAAATATCGGTGTCGTAGTGGTCGCCGTCGGTTTCCGGGCGCGGGATGGCGCTGTAGCGGCCGTCGGTATCGGGCTGTACCGGGTAGGGTCGGGAGGCAAAGGCGACGACCTCGATGGTATCGTCATCGTCGAGTTGGTCGACGGCATCGTTGATGTGGTCTCGGGCATCGTCCAGGGCCTCGTCGGGCATCGATGCCGAGGTATCGACGAGATAAATCGTCGAGATTCGGGAGTCGAAGTCGGTGACGACGATCTGAGCTAAAGAGGCGACAATGGCGGCGACCACCAATGCGCGAATGCCGAGGTTTAACCTCCGCTGATAGCCCGGGAGATCGGAGAGCGAAAACCGGGAGACCACCGCCAGCAGGGGGAGGGCCAGTAACAGAGCAAAGTACTCGGGCGCCAGAATCTCAAATGTGCGATCTCGAAACTCAAAGGTGATGGCTTCGATGTCATCGATGCCGATCCACTCCAGATAGGCCCAGATGGCAAAGCCCCACACCACGAGCAGTGAGGTCCAGAAGGCGATGGGCGATGTGGGCAGGCTTAGCTTTTTCATAGCGTCCACCGCCGGTTGTAGGTCAACCATTCCACAAAGAGCAGCACCAGGGCGGCCAGTAACAGGGCGATCCAGAGCTGGCGGCGCTCAAAGAGCAGGTCGTCGACGTCGTCGTCGACGGCGGTGTCGTCGAATTGGAGCTGGTTCGGTGCGATGTCGGACTCATCGGGGTCGGCGAGATTGGCGGCGATGGCCCGCGAAGAGCTGTCGGTCTCGAGGCGATAAAAGCCGGGCGTTTCGCCGTAGAATAGAGCGCGTCCGTCGTGGATGGCCACCGGGTGGCGCTGTCCGTCGGGATCGACGACTCGGGCTTCGTCGGTGCCGTCGGCGACGGGAATCGACCAGGTCTCGCCGGTGGTAAACGAGTGCAGAAGGTCGGCGTCGTCGCGGGCGAAGTAGTCGACGATGTTGAGGATAAAGACCGGGAATCCGACGCGCAGCGGAAAGTCGCTGTCGCGGACATCGAAGCCGACGGCGACCTTGCGGCGCTGCTCACCGTCGCGGGCGACGATGATGGGGCGACCGAAGGCGCTGGCCACCGGTGTGTCGTCGGCGGTGGTCTCGAAGGTGCTGGCGGAGCCGATATTGAGGTCGGCAAGGGTGATCCACTGCATGAGGCGGTGGCCCTGGCGGACGTCGGTGATGATCGGGTCGTCGTCGCGGTCGGCGATCGCAAATGGAGAGCCGTCTTCCGGGGGATCGATATAGAGGAGATCTCCGGATTCGGGCATTTGTGGAGCGACGCCATCAAAGATGGTGACGTCGAAGTCGGCGCCCGGGTCGTAGTCGCCGGGGGTCACCATCTCCACGTCGAGATGAGGACTCAACAGCAGTGGCCCTTCGACAAATAGATTGCCCTCCGAGACGAGCTGGACGGTGAGCCGACCTGCGGGAGGGACGGTGGCGTAGGCCCGATCGTCGG
>CAYUPT010000480.1:0-3708 GCA_964446725.1 uncultured Bradymonadales bacterium
TCCGAGGGCCGAAAATACACTGGGCCGTCGAACCGGCGCGAATTCATCGGTATAAAACACCTGGCGCGGCGACAATGCCACGTCGGCTCGGACTCCGATCGGTCCCACATAGCGGGCGATATCGGCCACCAGCGTAGCCCGCCGGTAAAAGCCGGAATCGATGCCGGTGCCGTCGACGTCATCGAATTGCTCCTGGCCATTTTCCTGCTGAAATTCCTCGTCGAAACCGGCTTCGGCAGCGGCCTCCAACAGCCGGCGAAACTCCTCGTCGAGATCGACCCAGGGCGTTCGATCCCAGCCCACATAAAGACCCATGCCGAGGTCGGTCCCCGACACCGTCGTCGTTCCCCGCAGGCCGCCGCTGATATTTCGCGGTGTCTCCAGTGGTCGGCGCGTGGCCTGAACGAAGGGATCGGAATCGAGATGGACCTGCTCATCGAGCAGTTGCTCGGCAAATAACAGCAGCGGAAGTTGCTCACCGATTACCGGGTTGCGATCGTGGAGCAGCGACGTGTCGCGACCGAATATGGAGATCTGGTTGCTCTGAAAAAAGGGGACGAGCACGGCTCTAAGCGACCAGTCATCGGCACTGTAGGTCGCCGTCGCGCTCAGTTGGCCGGCCGACGTCCCCAGTCCGGCCCCACCTCTCGGATCTCGTAGATCGACGGGATCGATGACATCGCCGGGGCGCACAAGGTCGGTACTCCCCCAGGAATTTCTCATCTGCCCGAACGCCAGCGACCACCGATCGATGCGATGGCGCAGATAGGCTCGTTCGAGCCGCGGCTCGTACATCGTACGCCACTGATCGAATTCCCGACCGGCCCCCGCCCAGTAGGAAAAGCGACCGGAGACGACAGCCCGCGTCTGCTCCGACATGTCGTGTCGAAGCTCCATTCCCAGCCCGCCGGCGATCTCCAGGGCGTCGTAGCCCTCGGGACCGACGCCCGGGTCGACAAGTGTCGCCAATTCGTAATTGAGATTCCAGGCGGTGTCGCGAAAGCCAGTGCCCTGGTCGCCGTCACCGGCCTGCGCAGCGTCCTCGTCGGGGCCATCGGAGTCCTCGGATTCATCCTCCGCGGGCTCCGGCGCACCGAAGTCGGGGCGCTCCGGATCGAAGATCGTCTCCGAACCGTCGTCTTCGCCATCGTCTTGTTGGCTATCGCCGTCGTCGTCCTCTTCGGAGCCATCGTCGCCGTCGTCGTCGAACGCCGGATTCTCGGGGTCGAAGATCGTCTCTCCGGCCAGCGACGGCGCACCGATGGCCAGAATCACTACCGCCACGGCGGCGCCGGCAGCCCATCTCCCCGAAGTACTGTCGTTAAAGGCCATCACCTGCCGAGTTCTTCTCGATCAAAGGCCGAATCCGGGATGTCGACATCGGGGTCCAATTCCTGGATCTCCACGGTCGTATAACCGCCGCTCTCGGAGCGAAGCGTCATGCGCTCGATGTAGGTGACGTCGTCGTCGCCGGTGGTGGCCAGCTGCTCGGTGTACAGCGTCTTGTCGAGATCGCCATCGCGATCGAAGAATCGAATCCGAATCGGGATCTGATCGTCCTGTCGGATGTAGGCGACCACTTTTTCGTAATCGCTCTCCTCGGGGTCCTCGGGGGTGGCCTCGATGACGTGAACATCGTAATCGCCGACGCGTTCGTCATCTTGCATCTCGTAGTCCGCCTCGCGCAGATCGCGGCTCTCCAGATCGGCGTAGGTGAAGTGCGTGCCGAGAAAGGAGCTTCGTCGCTGCTCTCCCTCGACGCGGCGCGTGACCTCGAAGGCCGGCACGTACATCCACATATCGTCGTCGCCCTCGGCATTCTGGTGAAATAAAAACGCCTGTCCGCGGACTTCGGCCGGATCGGTCAGCGTCATGACTGTGCGACTTTCGTCCTCGCGCTCATCGTGGCGACGACTGCGGACGTCGAGATGGCGCTCGCGCTGCTCACCGGCTTCGTCAAAGACGGTCAGACTGATCTGCGCCCGACCGGCCTCAAACCCCAGGGCATTGCGATCGACAGCCTCCTCGATGATCTCTTCGGCGGTCTGCGGCCCATCATCGGCCACCGCCGTGGCGGACAGACCCATAAGCACCACCGCTAGGCCTGCGGCGATGGCGATCGTTGTTGACGTTGTGGCTCTCATTTTCGTTCCCTGTTGTGCGGACTCGAAATTCATCCATTGATTCCCGCGGACCGGGCTCCCCGATCATAGACGAGCGAGCCGGCGATCCATTCATCCTGTCTTTTTGGGTTCCTCGTCGGACTCGACGTTGGACTCGTAGGCCTCCAAAAATTCGCGTTCCAACTCATCTTGCAATTCGTGGCGCTCGAGCTTTTCGGCCAATTCCTCGGGACTGACATCGACGATCCGCTCCAGTACGTGCAGTCGATTCGATAGCGTATCGATATGCTCCAAAAGATCGCGGACGATGCGCTGCATCGGATCCGGAAGCCGGTCGTGCTCCAGGTCTGGATAGCCCACGGATTTGCTCTGCTCTCTGGAGACGACGCGTCCCGGAATCCCGACCACTGTTCCGCACTGCTCGACCTCCTTGATGACCACCGAGCCGCTGCCGATGCGCGCGCCGTCGCCGATTTTGACATTGCCCAGAATACAGGCGTTGCTGCCGATGGTCACCCCTTTTCCGATCGTCGGGTGGCGCTTGGTCCGCTCCAGCGTCGTACCGCCCAACACGACGCCTTTGTAGATCAGGCAATCATCGCCGATGATCGAGGTTTCGCCGATCACCACGCCCATGCCGTGATCGATAAACACGCGCCGGCCGATGACGGCTCCCGGATGAATCTCGACGCCGGTGATATGGCGGCTGTAGTGGCTTAGAAGTCGCGCCGCCCACCGATGCTCATTGGTCCACAGCCAGTGCGCGATCCGGTGAAGCCACAGCGCGTGGACGCCGGGATAGGTGGTAATTACTTCGGCAAATGAACGCGCTGCCGGATCGGCGCGCTGGACGGCGCGTATATCCTCAACGGCATCGCGGATAAAACCGGCGACGCCATCGCGCTGCGACGACGGGGGTGTAACCTCTGGTCCGGACTCTGGGGTCGAATCGCTCATTAAAACCTCTACAACATCGTCGGGACTCGTAGTGCTTGCCCGAACCTCAATCCGGGGCTACAGCGCATCGAGTATGGTTGAGCTACAGATTGCGAAATAGGGGCGTCGACAGATAGCGCTCGCCGCTGTCGCACAGCATCGTCACGATACGCCGGCCTTCAAACTCGGGGCGTTTGGCCACACGCAGGGCCCCGGCGACATTGGCCCCGGCACTGATCCCGACGAGCAACCCCTCTTCGCTGGCCAGCCGCCGGGCCGTATCCATCGCCTCGTCGTCGCCGACGGTGATCACCTCGTCGATCAATTCTCGATCCAACGTATCCGGGACAAATCCGGCGCCGATCCCCTGGATTTTGTGCGGTCCCGGCGCTCCACCGGATAGTACGGGGCTTCCCGACGGCTCGACAGCAATCGACACAAAATCCGGATTCTTCTCTTTGAGCACCCTCGTCACCCCGGTGATCGCGCCCCCGGTGCCGACGCCGGTGACAATGGCATCGATGTCACCGTCGGTATCATCCCAGATCTCGCGGGCCGTCGTCGCCGCATGAACCTCCGGATTGGCCGGGTTTTCGAATTGATGGAGCATGACCGCGCAGTCGTCGCCGTCGACGATCTCGCGGGCCTT
>CAYUPT010000481.1:0-3701 GCA_964446725.1 uncultured Bradymonadales bacterium
CGGATCCATCGCAACTGCGGGCCGAAGGCCGGCTCTCTGGAGACATCGAAGCCCGCGACGGTCGGACCACTCGTCAGTCGATCCGCGTCGACTCCTCGACGTCCGGTGCCGACGTCATCATCGACGACGATACCATCGGTCAAACCCCGCTATACGCCGACCTACATCCCCACCGCGAGGCCACCATCGAGGTCCGCCACGACGGCTACGAGCCGTTTCGCACCACCACCTCCGGCTCCGACATCGATGGCGAACAGATGGATATCGAACTCCAGGAACAACCCCGGGGCTGCATCGATTTTCGCGCCGTCTATCCGGCCAACAACAAAATCGCGATCAACGGTCAGTGGCTCGACGGCCGCCACATGACCCTGCGCAACCACCCCCTTCCGGCCGGCGACAATACGATCACCGTCCATCACCCACAGAGCGAAAAACGCGAGAGCTTTGACGTCGACATCGAACCCGGCGATGATTGCCGCGTCCTCACCGTCTGGGAGCGCGATTGACAATGAACCTCCTTCCGGCGATGTAGGTCCCGCATATCCATCCCCCATCAACCAACGCGTCAAGAAGTCTCGATATATGTTAAAAAGTATCGCCATTGGAATCGCCGCCGTACTGCTCATTGTCGTCATCGGCCTCGCCATCGCCATTTCTCTTCAGCCCGACGACTTCTCGGTGGAGCGAAGTGCCACCATCGACGCTCCGGTCTCGGTGGTCTTTGAGCACGTCGAGGACTTTCGGCGCTAGGAGGACTGGTCGCCCTGGCTGCAGCTCGACCCCGATGCGGAGTACACCTTTAGCGGACCGGACATCGGCGAGGGGGCGGTCTACGAATGGGATGGCAACAGCGACGTCGGCACCGGGCGCCTGACGATGGAAGAGCGCCGGCCCCACGAATACATCCAGATTCACTTTGAATTCTTCGAGCCCCACGAGTCGTCGTCGACGACCTATTTTGAATTCGAGGACCACGGCGATGACTCCACGCATATTACCTGGGGAATGGCCGGCGACCACAATCTGATGAGCAAGGTCATGAGCCTGTTTATGAATATGGAAGACATGATCGGTGACGACTACGATAAGGGGCTGACCAACCTGAGCGAGCTCGTCGAATCGAGCGTCCACGACGGCTGAACCCCCACCCGTCGGGCCCGCCATCGGCACCACCGCCGCGGCGCGCCTTGTTGCCCGATCTCGTCGACGCTATGGTGACGCCACCCGAGCACTAGTTTCGTCCACCACCATCGAGCTACTCATGAGTGACGCAACGCGGACCATCTTTTTAGACGGCGGCGACGAGCAACTCGAACTCCAGCAGTACCGCCTGCGGGTGGTGGACTCCGAACACGACGACGATGCCGTCGTCACCTGTGATTCGGCAAATATCACCATCGGCAGCGCCCCCAAAAACGACCTGGTCTTGGACGACCCGGCCGTCAGTCGCGTCCACGCCTCGATCGACGTCGACGACAACGGCTACCTGCTCGTCGACCGGGACTCCAAAAACGGCATCTATCTCGCCGATCTGCGGGTCCGCGAATTATACCTCGATGATAAAACCGAGTTTCGCCTCGGCAATACGACGATCCGCTTTGAATTGACCGACGAGAGCACGGAGGTCCATTTTTCGGGCCGCCAGCGCTTCGGCGGACTGCTCGGAACGAGCCGCCAGATGCGCGAGATCTTTGCGATGCTCGAGCGCGTCTCGCCGACGGATGCCACCGTCCTTATCGAGGGCGAATCGGGAACCGGCAAAGAACTCGCCGCCCGCGCCCTCCACGACCACAGCAAGCGCAAGGACGGACCCTTTATCGTCCTCGACTGCTCGGCAATTCCGGCGGACCTCATCGAATCCGAGCTCTTCGGCCACGTCAAAGGGGCCTTTACCGGCGCCACCGGCTCTCGCAAGGGCGCCTTTGAGGCCGCCGAAGGCGGAACGCTATTTCTCGACGAACTCGGCGAGCTGTCGACCGATCTTCAGCCCAAGTTGCTGCGGGCGCTGGAAAACGAGCAGATCAAGCCCGTGGGCAGCAACGACACCGTCGATACCGATGTGCGGATTTTGGCGGCCACCAACCGCAACCTCCAGCACGAGATCCGGGAGGGAAATTTTCGGGAAGACCTCTTTTATCGCTTCGCCGTCATCCGCATCCAGCTTCCCCCGCTTCGGGATCGACCGGAGGATATCCCGCTTCTGGTCGAGCACTTCCTCGAATCGGCCAACGAAAAAAGCGGCCGCGACGACGTCGACGTCTCCTACAAGACGATGGACAAGCTCAAGCGCCACCGCTGGCCGGGCAATGTCCGAGAGCTCAAAAACTTCGTCGAGCGCGCCGTGCTTTTGACCCAGGGCGACAATATCGAAACCCGTTTTCTGTCGCCCGGCGAGCCGGCCTCGGCATCGGCTTCCGAAGCCCTCGAGGACTCCACCCTTCCCCTCGTCGACACCGCCCTCGAGGAAAATATCCCCTTTAAGGATGCCAAAAACCGCCTGGTCGAGGAATTCGAAAAGGAGTACTGGAGCCGACTTCTCGAGCGCACCGGCGGCAACGTCTCCAAAGCGGCCCGCATCGCCGGCGTTCACCGAAAAAGCGTCGAATACATCCTCAAAAAGCTCGATTTGAGCCGCGAAGACCTGGGCGTCGACTAAACACCCAACGGCACCGGAATTTTTACGTGGTGCCCGCGACGGTCTGTGAGCTTCTCTTGTCGGTATGGCGTCGATGTCCACCCTGATCTGCATTCCCACCTACAACGAAGCCGGCAACGTCGAGCGTCTGACCGACGCTGTCCTCGGCGTCGACGACGACCTGCATCTCCTGATCATCGACGATAATTCGCCGGACGGAACCGGCGCCATCGCCGATCGCATCGCCAGCGGAAACCCACGGGTATTTGCCCTTCATCGCGCCCAGAAGCAGGGCCTGGGAAATGCCTATATCGATGGCTTTCGCTGGGCCTTTGAGCGGGACTACGAGCGCATCGTCGAGATGGACTGCGATTTCAGCCATCGCCCCTGTGATCTGCCCGAACTTCTCGAACAACTCGATAATTACGATGTGGTCATCGGCTCCCGCTACGTCGCCGGCGGCGCCACCGAGCGATGGGGCCTTCTCCGGCGCGCCGTCTCCAGGGCCGGTGGCTTCTACGCGCGACTACTTCTGGGCTGTGATATCCGCGATCTGACGGCGGGCTTCGTCGGCTGGCGCCGCGAGGTCCTGGAGGCCATCGATCTGGATGCCGTCGACGGCTCGGGCTACGTCTTTCAAGTCGAATTGAAATACCGCGCCGAACGCCGGGGCTATCGCATCCTGGAGGTCCCCATTGTCTTTCCCGATCGGGAAGTCGGAGACTCCAAAATGACACCGGATATCGCTCTGGAGGCACTGGCGCGGCTGTGGCGGATTCGCTTTAAATAACCCCTATGACGCCGCGGGCGTCATGCCGGCGAGGCCGCCGGCGCACCTTCAACACCCTATGACGCCGCGGGCGTCATGCCGGCGAGGCCGCCGGCGCACCTCGGATGGAACACATCCGCGCTATCAGCCCGCTATCTCACTCACTGGCGTTCGTCCCAGGGCCACGCGATGACATCGACTCCAATCGTTCACGCGACGATAGTTCTACGGTTTATGAAGGTGTTGGAGCCGATGACATCCCCTGGTCGGACGAGGAGCGAAGCGACGGAGTCC
>CAYUPT010000482.1:0-3695 GCA_964446725.1 uncultured Bradymonadales bacterium
GAAAATTCCAGTCCCAGGCCCGCTCGAAGTGGTCGGTCACAGAGCGCCGATTCGGCGAGGCGCAGACCTCGACATCGAACGTTCCGTCACTGCTGCGCATGCAGAAGTCGTAGCCGTGGCCCTCGCCGGCGACGACGCCATCGGAGAGCGACCACCTTCCGGCGTGGAGCATCTGCTCCGGTCTCTGGAGTTCGTCGACAAAGCGAAAGCGCACGTCGGGCTGCTTCGTCGAGGCCTCGTCGAGCACCGAAATTTCGTCGCAGACCGCTTCAAAGACCGGGTCGTCGTGACCCGAAAATGAACAGGCGATCGGGCCCAGTTGATACGTCGATGTCGGCATTACTCAGGCTCCATAATCGTCATAACGTTCAGTCGCGTCGTAGTTCGCCATCGCCGTCGTCGGCGTCGGTCTCCGACTCCAGGACCTTGCTCATTCGCGCCTCTCGCCCCTCGTCGGGCTGTTCATCGGCACTGGCCTGGAGGTGGTCGAGGAGCAGGCGGGCGTCGGCCAAAATCTCGCGTCCCCGGGGAAAGGACATCGTCACGGCAAATGCCGAGACTCCGGCGACCGGTATTGCAATCGCCAGATTGACCAGTGGATGCTCAAATATCGTGATCGCCCGGAGTCCGACGAGTCCCACACCGGCGCCCAGTGCCGCCAATGCCGCCGGCCAGGCCACGGCGTAGAAGTCTTTTGTTCGAACCGGTCCCTTCAGGCCGACGTACCACAAAAGCAGCGGCGTCCGCACGAAAACCCCGACAATCGAATACGCCAGCGCCACGCCGAACGCCCCCCAGGGTAGTCCGATGAGAAACGACACCACCGCCGTGCCGGAGCCGATAAAGCCCCACTTGAACATATCGTCGGTGCGGTCCTGGGAGATAAAGAGCCAGCCCGTGGTATTACCGATGGCCTGCGAGAAAATCGAAATACCGAGCACCGCAAAGATCGGGGCCGCCTCGACCCACTGGTCGCCGAGAACCGAGAGGACGACCCAGTCGGCAGAGCCGACGAGTAATGCGCCCAGTGGCATCGTCAACAGCAGCAATTTCTCCATAATCCGAAGATAGGTCCGGCGATAGCGCTCGGGCTCCGAGACCATCCGCGACAGCGCCGGTATTGCGACGCGCCGCGCCGGATTATTGATCTGGTTGATGGGCACCATCAAAATTTCGTAGGCCTTCTGGTACAGGCCCAACTCATTGGCGCCGTGGAAGCGACCGATGAGGACGTCATCGAGGTTTCGGGCAAAGTAGTTGACGAAGCTAAACCCGGTCAGATTGGCTCCGAAAACCACCAGGTCTCGAAGGTCGTCGGCGCCGCCGGGAACCGCCGGCCGCCATCCGCAGGCGATCCACAACCCGATGAAGTGGGCCACCGAATACACCACGGTATTGGCCACCAGCGCCCAGTAGGCAAAGCCCTGGATGGCCAGTACGACAGCCACGCCCAGTCCAATGGCCAGCGACGTCACCTCCACCAGCGCCAGCGCCCGGTAGCGCATCTGGCGGCGCAAAATGGCGTCGTGCTGGACCAGTAACCCCTTGAATAAAAAGCCAATCGCCAGTCCGACGGCAATACCAAAGACCTCTGGCTGGTCGTAAAACCAGACCAGTCCCCACGACAGGGCAATGACAATACCCGTGATCACAAGGCCCAGCGCGGCGTTGATCCAGAATAGCGCGCTGACCTGACGGTGATTGATCTCCTCGCGCTGGACGGTGACCATTCCCAGACCCATGTCCTTGAACTTGGACAAAAATCCGGTAACCGCCGTCACCATCGCCACCAGCCCGAAGTCTTCCGGCGTCAATAGACGGGCCAAAATCAGCGTCGAGCTGATCTCTAGAATCGACTTCAGGACCTGGGCCACCGAGGTGATCGCACCGCCGCGGACGGTTCGCCCCTCGATATCGTCGTCGAGGTGATCGGTCTCCAGGTGTTGTTGCTGGTCGGAGTCGTCGCGGTCCATAATCGGGGCCAAAAAGAAGTACAACTGCGCGGCGCGTCGAGTTAACACGCCCCGTCAAATGGTGTCCACCGCTCCAGATTGCACAGTCTGTGGCGATGGCGCGATGTTGCAGACCACTGGCGCCATCCGCTATCTACATCGGTATACATCGTCGACTCGAAGTTTTGTGCCCGAGAGTGGAACGCGAATGTCAGAGACTGTACTCGTCACCGGCGGCGCCGGCTACATCGGTAGTCACGTCGTCGTCGAATTGCTCGATGAGGGTTACGACGTCGTCGTCATCGACAATCTCTCCACCGGCCATCGCCAACTCGTCGATGACCGGGCCCGACTCGTCGTCGCCGACATCGCCGATCGGAAGACTCTTCAAAAAACCATCGACAACTGCGGTGTCGACGCCGTCCTGCACTTCGCCGGGAGTATCCTGGTCTCCGAATCCGTTGAAAAACCACTCCCTTACTACGGCAACAATACGAGCAAGGCTCGAGGTCTCATCGACACCTGCGTCGACTGCGGCGTCGACAATCTCGTCTTCTCGTCGACGGCCGCCGTCTACGGCGATCCGCAATCCGTTCCGCTCAAAGAGTCCGATCCGACGCGCCCCGTCAATCCCTACGGCCGCTCCAAATTGGCCGTAGAATGGATGCTCGAAGACGTCAGCCGCGTCCACGACCTCCGGCACGTCTCGCTTCGCTATTTCAACGTCGCCGGCGCAGACCCAAAGGGCCGCACCGGCCAGGTCACCGACCACGCAACCCACCTCATCCAGGTCGCGCTTCAGGCGGCGCTGGGCATTCGCCCCAGACTCGAGATTTACGGCACGGACTACCCGACGGAAGACGGCACCTGCGTGCGCGACTACATCCACGTCTCCGATCTGGCGGCGATTCACGTCGCCGCCTTGCGCCACCTGACATCGGGCGGCGACAGCCGGACACTCAATTGCGGATACGGACGCGGCTTTTCGGTCCGTCAGGTCATCAATACTGTCCGCCGCGTCAGCGACACCGACTTCCCGGTCATCGACGCCTCTCGACGCCCCGGAGACCCGGCGCGACTGGTGGCCGACCCGTCGGCACTTCGCCAGCTTCTGGCCTGGTCTCCACAACACGACGATCTCGACCGGATCGTCGCCTCCGCCCTGGCCTTCGAGCGCCGCTGGCACGCCGCCGGCGCCGTGATGTAGCGCCGGCGTCTGCGGCGTTGGAGCCGATGACACCTCTTTGACGGGACGAGCACCGGTGAGCTCCCGACGCTGTCATCGCCTCCCATATCCGCCGCACTCTGCGACTCCGCCACCCATCGCTTCACGCCAACTCAACGCCACCTGTCGATTCCTCCTCGGCCCCTCGCGGGCTCGGGCCCGGTCCTCATCGACTGCGGCGAAGCTCTCCGCGCTCCAAAAACCCACGCAGACGCTGGAGCCGATGACATCTTCGCGACAGGACGAGCCCGGGCGAGTTCCCGGCGCTGTCATCGCACAAGCCAGCTGATACCACCGACGCCTCCTAAACGTCCGCTCCCCGGTCGGGGAGCTGCCGAAGCGCAGCGGAGGCTGAGGGGGCTCCGGTGCGCCTCCTTTCGCCGCTCCAAAAAAATACGCAAGATCCGACCCCAAACCGTCGATAATAGTATTGGAAGGGATGTCGAGCGTCTGCTCTGTGAGTTCGCTCACACTCCGGGGTGATTCATCGAAAAGGCCTACCCCGGAGGAGCGCGCGA
>CAYUPT010000483.1:0-3685 GCA_964446725.1 uncultured Bradymonadales bacterium
GCCTTCGGCGCCTCGGTGACCAGCGATGACAACTGTGTGAGTCGATCGAATTTGCCGTCGTCGCTGCGCTCGAGGAGATCCAGTGAATCCAACTCACGCAGACGGTGGTCCTCGTTGGGCGGAGTCGGCGGCGGGAATTTGAAATCTCGTTGCAAGACGCCTCCTGGCAATGGCGAGGTCTCCGAGTCGACGTTCGCCACAAGCTTACATCAGGTGTTCCAAAATAGGGGCGGAACCAGTGAGAATGCGCGGTGGATCGAGACGAGTGCATCTCGCCGTTGCTTTGCACAAAATTGTAGGAATTCGCAGCTGGGCTAAAGCTTAGTAAAGTGACAGTGCAATGCAACCGTTTTTGCAGGTTGTGGCGTGGCAGACCGCCGTCTGAGGCGGTGCTGACGGACGTCGAGGACACCGACGCTTGTCACCGAAACCAGACCGACGTATGGCGGGGGCGTGCCCCCGACGCCTCCCGTCGGATTTCGAGTCTCCATCGACATCGCCACGCCATGTTGTCAGCACTACGAGAACGCATCGCCGCCGCCTGGGCGAAACTCTTTCCGAATCCGCGCTTTTACGGCTGGGCGATTGTGGGCCTGAGCTTTCTGGCCTGCGCGCTGTCGTCGCCGGGTCAGTCCTTTGCGATCTCGCTGTATATCGAGCATCTCATCGACGCTCTGGACGTCACGCGTCTGGAGGTCTCGTCGCTGTACGGGGCGATGACGCTGATGGCGGCCTTTTGTCTGCCCGTTGTCGGACGGATCGCCGACAGTATCCGGGGCAAGACCTTTTTATGTGTCAATCTGACGCTTCTGGCGGTGGCCATCGCCTTTTTCGGGGGCGTCCAGACACTGGTGATGCTCGCCATTGCCTTTTTCTTGTTGCGACTGCTGGGCCAGGGGGCGATTGGACTGGGGACGCTGACGGTGACCGTGCTGTGGTTTCGCCGTCTTCGCGGGCGGGCCCTGAGTGTCGGTCAACTGGGCTATGCGTTCGGGGAGCTGGTCTTTCCGGCGATGATTGTCGGCCTGATCGCCTGGGTCGGCTGGCGGGAGTCGCTGTGGGTGATCGCCGCCGTCTATCTGGTGGTCTTTGTGCCGCTGTACGCGCTTCTGATCCGCAGGCGGCGAAGCGACGAGCCCATCGATGGCGACCCCGGAGACCCCCTTGGCGACGGCGACGACCAGGACGATTCCGGCGACGGATTGGTACCGACGCCGGAGGGCGAACACGACGCGGCGCGGGAAGTCTCCTTTGAGCTCCGCGAGGCGCTCAAGACTCCCGTATTCTGGGGCGTTTTGACCAGTGTCGCCGTCCTTCCCCTGGTCATTACGGCCGTGATTTTCCACCAGGTCGCACTCTTTGATTCCGTCGGCTGGGGGTCGCAATACGTGCCGATTTCCTTTGTCTTTTTCGCCCTCACCAGTGTCGCCTGCACCTATGCGACGGGGCTGATCGTCGAGCGGGTGCCAACGCGTTTTGCAATTACCGTCGGGATGCTCTGTACCGTCGCCGCAATGGTCGTCGCCGGCTGGGGCGGGGCGTCGATTGTGGGAAGTCTCATCTACGGTACACTGCTGGGGGCGTCGGCGGGGATCCTCACCGCCGCTAACTCCCTGATATGGCCGGAGTACTATGGCGTGGAGTCCATCGGCGCCATCAAGGGCGTCGTCAAAGCGGTGCGCAATGGCTCGACGGCCCTGGGGCCTCCTCTGGTCGCCTGGTTGATCGGGCCTCAAGAAATCTTTATGAGTGCCTTCTGGATACTGGGCGCGATGAGTTTTGCGGCAGCCCTTCTGGCGCTGGCAATGAAACCTCCGCAAAAGCCCGCCCGCGAACTCAACGTCTCACCATAACCTTTGTGGATATCGAAAAACGAAAAACCTGGGAGTCTTATGCAAAGTCAAATTAAGCTTTTATTCTCGGTGCTTCTCACCGGAAGTCTGTTGATCGCCACCGGCTGTGGAGGCGACGACACCCAGACTGACAACGACTCCCAGCAGCAAAATCAAAACGACGGGCAGCAAAACGACGGGCAGCAAAACGACGAGCTGCAAAATGACGAGACCTGCGAGCCCGGCGAGTCCGTCAATTGTGAGTGCAGCGATGGCCGCGACGGTGTTCAGGTCTGCGACGAAGACGGCGAGCGCTTCTCGACGTGCGATTGCCCGGAGGAGGGACAATTGCTTCCGCCCACGGGACTGACGGCCACCAGCGGCGACCACACCGACTATGTCGAGCTGCAGTGGAATGGTGTCGACGATGCCGACGAATACCGCGTCTATCGCGATGACGTCCATGTCGACAGCGTCGCCGAAACGAGCTTTACGGATACCAATGCCGACGCCGGAAGTACTCCGGATGCGCCGGAAATATCGGCCTCCGAGGGCAACTTCGACGATCGCGTCCAGGTCTCGTGGACCGAGCCTTCGGCCGATGATGGCCCGGCGCACATCTACCACGTCGTCAGCGTCGGAGACGACGACCCCAGCGAGCCGTCGACGGCCGCCGAGGGCTATCGCGGCGCCCTTGAGGTCAATGAATATCGCCTTCGCATCGATGGCGGCAACTGGCTCGACGTCGGCGACGGGACCGAATACGAGGATGACGACGCCGAACCGGGCCCGGTACCCACCGTTTCCGCACCCACCGCCTCCCAGGGCGACTACGACGATCAAATCGACGTCCAGTGGGATGAGCCGACCGCCGGGCCGGGACCGACGCGAGACTACGAGGTCGTCGCCATCAACGACGCCGGAACTGGCGAGACATCGCCGCCGGCTTCCGGCTACCGCGCGGCTCGCTCGCTGACCGGCTATGAACTCCAGCGAGACGGCGGCGACTGGATCGACGTCGGTGACGACACCGAATACGAGGACACCGACGTTTCGCTGCCCTCGGTCGACCCCGGTGAGGCGTCAGCGACCAACGGCGAATACACCAACTATGTGGCCCTCGAATTAAGCGGTGCCAGCTCCCAGCCCGGCGACGACACGACCTATCGCGTTCGCGCCCTCGCCGACGGCGACGAAGGCGGCGCTTCCCCGGAAGCGACGGGCTACACCGATTTGCAGAGCGTTCTGAGCATTCAGTGGCAGCGCTCCGATGGCGACAACAACGCCAATTTCTCGGATATCGCCGGCGCCACCGCTTCGACCTACAATGACACCGACGCTCCGAGTGACGGTTCCGGGCGCTACTACCGGGCGGTTGTGGAGTCCGAACAAGATCCCGACGTCTCCGCACAGACCGATGCCGTCCGTGGCACTCGCGCCGTCATGCCCGGTGTCGATACCAACGACACAACCGATATCGCCGATACTTCAGCGGTTTTCAACGCCGATTTGACCCACGTCGGCGTCCCGGAAGCCACGGCCCACGGGTTTTGCTACGATACGTCGTCTTCGCCGTCGATTGGCGCCGCCACCTGCCTCGACCTGGGAGCGGCGTCGGACTCCGGCGCGTACTCCGCGTTTGTCGACGGACTCGATGACGATACGACCTACTACGTTCGCGCCTACGCCACGCACGAATTCGCCGGCACGGAGTACGGCGGCGAAGTCAGCTTTACCACCGATTCCTGCGGTTCCGGGACCATCGAGGGCACCGTCTGTCGACCCGATGGCGACGGTCTGCCGGACGCCGAAGTGACCATCGACGGTGTCGACTGCGACGGCGACAGCTTCCA
>CAYUPT010000484.1:0-3682 GCA_964446725.1 uncultured Bradymonadales bacterium
TGGCCCGTCGGGCTGTAGTCGGCGTCTTCTGGCCGATCGCTAAACCCGAAACCGCGCAGGTCGAGGGCCAGCACCCGGTGGTTTTCGGCCAGTGTGGGAATGACAGGATCCCAGGTGTTCATCGTGGCGTTAAAGCCGTGGAGAAGCACCACCGGCTCGGCGTCGACGTCGCCGACATCGAGATAGCGGATGCGGGTATCGTCGACTTCCACGAAGTCGTCGGTCTGTGGCTCGTCGTCGAAGGGGCCGGTATGAAAGCTCAGACAGCCCGCCGCAAGCGCCGCCACAGTGGCGACGGCGATCAGGGCGATGGCCGCCCCGAGCCTCGACCCGATTGTCGGGGAGTGTGACATCACTGGGCGAGCCTCATGACTTCCGCGGCCTGATCGAAGCTGTGATCGCTTTCGTCTTCCTCGGACAACACGCGGGCCACCGTCCCGAAGCACTCGGCGACATAGCTGACGATGCGGCTTTCGATGTCGCAGGACAGCCAGATATTGTACCAGCACGGATCGGCGATATTCGACGTCGGGTGTTCGCGCACGGTGTACATCCGAAGGACATCGAAGGTGCCGTAGGGCGTAATAATTTCGCCGGCGGCATCGATTTCGACCTCGTAGGACTCGTCGTGGCCGGTATACGACGAGACTTCGGCGTATTCGCCGTCGGCTTCGACTTCGGTGGACCAGCTGTCGCCTTCCTCGAAGGGAAATTGAATGACCTCAATCGCCGGGTCGTAGGTAATGTGGGTGTGATCGTCGTCGCTGTTGGGACCGTGCGGGGTCGCCAGTCCAATGAGCAGAAGGGCGTCGTCGGTGATCTGGTAAATGCCGAGTTCCTCTTCTTCGATGGACAACTTCGTGGCGTAGTCGGCGTCGGGAAATTCGTCGCCGAACCAGTAGTCGTCGGGGTCTTTGATCTCCAGTTGATCGGTGAAGTCGTCGTCGCCGAAGTCCTCGAAGTCCCAGGTCAGGGTGCCCCCATCGTCGACGCCATCGATATCGACATCGACGTCCAGGGCAAATTCATAGGAGACGACGGCGCCGGTCTCGACGGGAAATTCGCTGCGTCGGATAGTCCCATCTTCGACGGGCTGGCAGACGTCGTCGCCGTTGTCGGCGTTGCCGTCATTGTCGCCGTTGCCATCGCTGTCGTTATCATTGTCGGCGTTGTTTTCGTCATTGTCGCTATCGCCGTTGTCATCCCCGCCATTATCGTCGTTATCGCCGTTATTTCCGGCGTCCTCTTCGGCACCATTGGCATCGCCATTTGCGGCGTCGACGCCATCGTCGTTGCCGGCGTCTTCGTATTCGGTCAGCACGGTCTGCTCATCGCCCGGTTCCGCACAGGCAGCGATTCCGGCACCGATACACAGGGCCAATGCAAGTGGTAGAATGCGGTATATGGTCGTCATGGCGACGCTCCAGAGAGGTTTTGTGCATTGCAACAAGGCAGGCATACATTAGCGACCGCTTGAGAGGCGGTCAAGTGCGTGAATCTTTTCAGATGCCCTCCGCCCCACTAGGCTGTGTGCAGCGCAACATCGAATCCATTCCCCGAGTCGCCGGAAGGCCATGAAGACCATCAAAAAATACAGCAATCGCCGCCTCTACGACACCGACCAGAGTGCGTATATTACCCTCGAGGAGCTGGCTCGACTTATTCGAGAGGGCCACGATGTGGAGGTCGTCGATGCCAAGAGTGACCGGGATCTGACCCAGGCGACACTGGCCCAGATCGTGGTCGAATCCCGAGGCGCCGCCCGCCTTTTGCCGGTGCCACTGCTGACGCAGATGATTCGAATGGAGGAAGATGCACTGGCCGAATTCATGAGTCTGTACATGAGCTGGGCCCTCGACGTGTACGTCCAGGCCAAGAAGGGATTTACGGATATGAATCCCTACCAGATGCTCGGCGCTGGCCTGCCCTTTGACCCCCGCCAGGCGCTGGGGCGGCTCTTCGGCCGGCGAGCGCCCTGGAATCGCGACGACGCCCCGGACCGAGATCGGCAACAGGCTCCCGAGGCCGGCGACGAGAGGCCACCGGAACCGCCGCCGGTCGACGACGTGCCGCCAGGCGACGGCGATGACCTCGCCATGTTGCGACGCGAAATCCAGCGGCTCAACGAGCGCATCGAGGGCCTGGAGGACGGCGAGTCGGATTCCGAAGCATAAACAACCGGCAGACATCTCCTGTCGCCACGGCGAGGCAGGGGGAGCGGTTGTTGTGCGCCGCACAAAAACGCTCTTGACATCTCCCGGCGGGGGGCTACTCTTATCGGCGCTACGACGACAACGAGTATGTTGCACTGCACAAAAACTTCATTCCACGGAGCTGGTGATGAGTCAGACAGATGAATCGTCGACGACGTTTCCGTTTGCCAATTTTGTTTCGCAGTGGGCCGGCCAGGGCACAGAGCGCCTGGAGGCGCTGGTCGACCAGTGGGAAAAGTGGGAGGAGCGGAGCGCCGATCAGGCCGAACGGGCCGTCGAGGAGACCGCCCATCTGATGCGGGCGTCCTTCGATTACTCGCTGGAGTTACAGCGCGAGTTTCGACAACAGGCCATCGAGAATACGCGCAAGACACTGGCCATGATGGCCGGCGACAGAGGCGACGACCAGTAATCGGGACGACCACCGGAGAGCTCAGCGATGAAACCGACACCGAGAGACGTCATCCATCGGGATGGAACCGCCGAATTGTACCGCTTTCGCCATCCCGAACCGACCGATGAGCAACGGCCGGTCCTGTTTTTGGTCCCATCGATGATCAACCGGTGGTATGTCCTCGATCTGCGCGAGGGCCACAGCCTCGTCGAGGCCTGTGTGGAGGCCGGATTCGATACCTACTGCCTCAACTGGGGCGAACCGAACGACGAGGACCGCTATCTGCGCTGGGACGATGTCCTGGACCGACTCGGCAGGGCCCTTCGCAAGGTCAAGCGCTTTAGCGGCCGCGACGACATCGGCATGCTCGGCTACTGCATGGGCGGGACCCTGACCAGTATCTACACCGCCCTGCACCCGGACTCCGTCGTCGCACTGGCCAATCTGGCCGGCCCCATCGACTTCGACCACGCCGGAAAACTCGGCGAGATGACCGACCGCGAGTGGTTTGATGCGGAGGCGATTACCGAGGCCGGCAACCTGCCGGCACTCCAGATGCAAAGCGGCTTTATTTCCCTCGATCCGATGAGCCAGTTCAGCAAATGGATCACGCTGATCGATCGGATGCACAACCCCGACTTTGTGGAGGCCTTCAAGGCCATTGACACCTGGGCCAACGACAATATCCCCTTTCCGGCCGCCGCCTACCGGACCTACATCGAGGATCTGTATCAGGACAATCTTCTGGTCAAAGGCGAGCACTACGTCGGAGGTCGCCGCGTCGATCTGAGCAATATCACGTGTCCGACGCTGACGCTGGCCACCGACCGCGATCACATCTGCCCGGAACCGGCCGCCCGAGCGCTACACGACAGCGTCAGTTCCGATGACACCGAGATGTATATGATTCCCGGCGGCCACGTCGGCGCCGTCGTCGGCAGCCGAGGACCCAAACACTGCTACCCCAAAATCACCCAGTGGTTCTCGGATAAGCTAGGGACCGCAGAGACGGCGGAGAAAGCGGGTTAAACCGCAAAAGGCGAAAATTGAACCGCAAAGGGGCAAAAGAGGCAAA
>CAYUPT010000485.1:0-3675 GCA_964446725.1 uncultured Bradymonadales bacterium
GCTCGCGTAGACCCCATCGACTGCTCGTTGGACAGCACTCGCAGCCACTTCCCCGGCGCCCGGGGAAGGGCTTTAACGCACCGGTGCCCCCCTCAGCCTCCGCTGCGCTTTGGCAGCTCCCCGACCGGGGATCGGACCTTTAGGAGGCGCCGTTGGCATCAGCCCGCTCGTGCGATGACAGCGCCGGGAATCCTCCCGTCGTCCTCCATCGTCGAGCTACGAATCATCGCCGGTCACAGCGTCGATCCGATCGTAGATATCGGAGCGCGGCACATCGTATAACTCGTCGACGATATCCTTGATCGTCCGCGACCGAAGTCCCTGCTCGTCCATGGCTTTGATGGCGCGATCAGCTTCCAGCCATGTCGAATCCTCGTCTTCGTCATCGGACTCCGCCGGCGCGATGCAAAGGACGATCTCGCCGTGGAGTTCGTCGCGCTGTTGGAGGCGATTTCGCACCGACTCCACATCATCGACGAGGTACTCCTCGTGCATTTTCGTCAACTCTCTCGCCACGCAGATCGAGCGTTCGGGACCGATAACCGTCTGAACGTCATCGAGGACATCGACAATGCGATGCGGAGAGGCGTAGATGATGACCGTCACCTCCAGCTCGTCGAGGCCCTCCAGCCGTTCTCGCCGCTTCTCGGTTCCCGTCGGCAAAAACCCCTCAAAAAAGAAGCGATCCGTCGGTAGTCCCGAGCCGCTGAGTGCGACGAGTGCGGCCACCGGTCCCGGCAGCGCCGTCACTTCAATGCCCTCGTGTCGGCACGCCTTGACCAGCCGGTAGCCGGGATCGGAGATCGTCGGCGTTCCGGCATCACTTGTCAGAACGACGTTTTTTCCGGCGCGCAAAAGCGCAAGCAACTCGCCGGTCGACTCTTCGGCCGTATGATCATCGTAGCGATGCAGGCGGGGCCGGCCGTCGACTCGTTCGATCCCGAGGAGCTCCAATAACTTGCCGGCTCGCCGGGTATCTTCGCAGGCAATGACATCGGCGTTTGCCAGCGCCTCTCGTTGTCGTGTCGTGGTATCGTCGAGGTTTCCAATCGGCGTGGGACAAATAACGAGCATCGTTGTGCTCCAGAAAATTCAATTTGAACAAAAAAGCGGGCGACCCCGATGGGGCCGCCCGCAGTCGTCACCGGCGGGTCATCGAACGGTGGTCATTACTTGCCGATCGCCAGTCCCAGCTCTTCGCGCAACTCGAAGTACTCCTCGCTGATCGAGTACAGAACCAGCTCGCGAATCTTCTCTTTGACGCTGGCCTTGCCGATGGGGACCATGTCGCTTTTGATGCACGACGCCGCGGTGTGAATATCTCCACACAGCAACAGCCCCATGCGAATCGAGGTGTGCTCGACGGCCTTAAGCCACTTCGAGAGGTTGGGGTTTTTGCCTTTTTCCAGAAATTTATTCATCGCTTTCTGGGCCTGAAGCAAGACCTGGCTCGGCATATTTTCGATCTGCTGGCGGGCCGCCGCGAAGTCCTCACCCCGGCCCTCTCCAATGCCGAGTTGGGGCCTGGTCAGGTCGATGAGCGCCTCGAAGTAGTTGCGCAAAAACTCCGTGGGCTGACCAATGGAGCCCATGTAGTGCTGGGGAAGCATCCAGGTCATGGCTTTCGAGATCGTAAAGGCCAATTCGCGATCCGACGATTTCTGTCGGACATCGCCACCGATGATCACCGCCGCCGGGTCCACGTTGGCATTTCGCATCCCCAGTCGCTGGTCGCCTTTGAGATAGACCTTCGGTGGCGGCAAGAGATTGATGGTCTTGGTGACGTAGTCGTACAGCTTGTTAAAGAGCACCGGTTCGTCGAGATCGACCTTGTCTTTGCGCTTGTGGACGTCCCAGTCCTTGACCGAGCGCAGCGAGTAGACCGAGCGCAAGCCGGTACCCAGGCGGCTCATGATAAAGGTGATCAGAATATCCTGATCGGGGTGGTAGAGCTTTTTGTACAACCCGTCATTGAAGTTGCCGTCGGCCGCCGGGAGACTGTCAGCCAGGTATTTGCGATAGAAGGTCTCTTCTTGTTCGGTGGCGCTTTCGAGAAACGACAGTGCACCGGCCATACACCAGGCCCGGTCGTATTGCTTGTTCTCCAGATAACTCTCGAAGAGTTTGCGGTAACTCTCGACTCGAAAGCGATCGAGTTTGATCAACTCCCGGTGCTGTTCGATAACCCCCTGAGTATTCTCACCGGATCGCTCATAGAGATCGGCGAGGATGAGACGCAGTTTTTCGTCATCTTCCTTGAGACCGACGGCAATTTTGTAGGCCTCCATGGCGGTCTCGTAGTCACCCATGCGAGTTCGGTAGATCTCGCCGAGGTTTTGCCACAACTCGACTTTGATGTGGTCCATCGTGGTGTCTTCCCGCTCGTTGATGCGGTGAAGCATACGGCGGTACGCCCGGGCCAGTTCGCGCCAGCGCTTGTGGTCGGTCAAGATGCGGTCGATGGCCTCGAAGGCCTTGAGCATATTCGGGGCGTCGACATCGAGCGCTTCGTCAAAGAATTCGACGGCCTCCATCGGCGCGCCGATTTCGTCTCGGTAGATCACGGCCGCCGTGTAGTAGTATTTGGCGATCCGAGACTCGTTTTCCTCCTGCTCGATAATCCGTTTGAGAATATCGACGGCTTCGTGCCACTGCTTGGTCGTGGTGTAGAGGTCGAGCAATTTCCGAAGCACGACCACGCTATTGGGTTCGATTTCCAGCGCCTCTTCGTAGGCCGCCATGGCCTCCGTGGGACGCTCCAACTCGTTGGCCAGCAGGTCACCAACCCGTGACAACTGGGCGAAGCGAACCGTCGGGTCCTCCTCGGTCTCCAGAAGCCAGCGGGTGTAGTCGACGACCTCGCCCCACTCTTCTCGGGCTTCGGCGACCTCGACGCGGTGTTCGAGCGTCGGCTGGTGATGTTGTTCAATTTCGAGGGCCCGCTCGAAGTAATCGGCGGCCTTGCGCAGGTCGTTGAGACGCTGGCGGATGGCACCGAGTCGAAAGTAGACCTCGACAAGTTGGCTGTGCTCGAGCTTGTCTTCGTGGTGCAATTGCAGCGACTGCAGCACGTTGGAGGCCTGCTCCCACTCCTCGCGTTCGTACAACAGGTGACCCAATCCCTGGAGGGTCTCCTTGTCGGAGTTGTCGAGTTCGTAGGCCGCCCGGTATTGCCGGAGGGCTTTTTCGGGCTGTGCTAGTTCTTCGTAGGCCTGGGCGAGTTGCCGATGCCGAAGATGGCGCTCGGCATCCTCGATAGACGCGCCGCGATACTCCTCGAGTGCCATCTCCAGAAGGGGGACGGCGCGCTCGAAGCGCTGCTCTCGAAGCGAGACTTCGACAATCGGCAGCGCTGCATCGGTCAGTCGCGGATTCTGTTCGAGGGCCTCTTCGTAGTAGCTCAGTGCATTGACTTCGTCGTTGAGGTGCTCCTCGTAGATCGAGCCGATTTCGGCGAGCAACTCCGCCTTGGCATCCAGATCGCGCTCTGCATCCTCGGCGGATTTCAGAACCTTGATGAGCTTTTCCCAGTACTGCTGCATCGACAGCAATTCTCGGATGGCGTCGAGTACTTCGACGTTGGTCGGATCCAGGTTCAGCGCCGACAGATAGGCGTCTTCGGCCGAGGCGTGATCGTGGAGTTGACCCTCCAGCAATTCGCCGAGGCGAGCATAG
>CAYUPT010000486.1:0-3668 GCA_964446725.1 uncultured Bradymonadales bacterium
TTCGGCGCCTCCTACGTTCAGGAATGGGAAGACAAGGTCGACGAATTGCCCGACGATATCCGTTGGCATTTCGTGGGCCGCTTGCAGTCCAATAAGGCGAAGCGCGTCGCCGACCGCGTCGCCATGGTTCACTCCATCGACCGAAAAAGTGTCACCAAAAAGCTCGCCAAACGCTGCGACGAGCCGATGGATGTTCTGCTCCAAGTTGATCCCGCCGGGCAGGACTCCAAGGGCGGGGTGGCGCCGGAAGGGATCGAGAATTTGATGGACCTCGTCGCCGACTATCCCACACTTCGGGTGCGGGGCTTGATGGGGATGCCGCCGTACGTCGATGATCCGGAGGACAACCGACCGCATTTTCGACGGCTGCGCGAGACATTGCAGCGACTGCAGGACTACGTGGAGTCGAACTACCCCGAGCGCCGCGAAGGACTGGAAGAATTATCGATGGGTATGACCAACGACTTCGAGGTCGCCATTGAAGAGGGCGCGACGATGATTCGACTCGGCACCGCACTGTTTGGAAAACGGGATTACGATGACTGACGAAGTGCAACAGACCGGCGTCGACAGGCGCCTCGATGACTATCTGGTCGTTCTCGTCGGCTGTGGCAAAATGGGATCGGCACTGGCCGGTGGCTGGATCGACAGCGGCATGATCGATGCGGGCCAGTTGGTCTGTCTCGATGCCGTCGACGAGCGAGCACAACAGCTCGCCGACGATCTTGGGGCCCGAGAGGCGGTGCCCGATGTGGAGTTGGACGACGACGGACAGCCGATCCGCCGAATGCGGCTGTACGTCATGGCCGTCAAGCCCGGCGATATCGAATCGGCCCTCGAGGACCGACGCGAGGAATTGAGCGATGAGGACACGGTGGTCTCGATTGCCGCCGGCGTCCAATTGGAGGCCCTTCGCCAATACGCCGGAAATCTCCCCGGTCTGGCGCGGGCAATGCCCAATACGCCGGCACTGGTCGGCGCCGGCATCACGGGTGTGATGGGCGATGGAACCGTCGATCTGGAGGCGATTACGGCGCTCTTTGAGGCCGTCGGCCAGGTCGTGCACCTCGACAAGGAGGAGCATTTTGACGGATTGACGGCCATCAGCGGAAGTGGACCGGCCTATATCTTTACGGCCATCGAGGCCCTGGCCGACGGTGGCGTCTACAAGGGACTCGACCGGGACACAGCGGTGCAACTGGCCACCGCCGTCGTCGAGGGCGCGGCGACCCTCGTCGAAAAGCGCAACTACGAACACACCGCCGATCTCAAAGACGAGGTCGCCAGCCCCGGCGGTACGACCATCTCGGCGCTGGTGGCCCTGGAGGAACACGGGTTTCGCCACGCGCTGATTCGGGCCGTCGAGGCCGCCGCCGATCGAAGCGCAGAGATGGCATCATCGAACCCGTCTCCAAAAGACGACGGACCGATACGATAGCCCAAACCAGATCTCGCACGGATGCGAGTCGAAACCAGACCACGGAATAGGTATGTCGATGTTCAAATTCAGTGCCGAAGATATTGCCAATCAGACATTTCAGACGCGGTTTCGCGGCTACGACAAAGAACAGGTCCACGAATTTCTCGATGGCCTGGCCCGCGAGTGGCGAGATATCCAGAAATCGTTTAAGCGGATGAAGAGCGATTTCGAGGAACAACAACGGGAACTCGAGGAGTACCGCCGCCGCGAAAAGAGTCTGGTTCAGGCCCTGGAGACAGCCCGCCAGGTCGCCGATGATATTCGCGACCAGGCCGATCGCGACGCGGAGATGGTCATGGCGGAGACGGAGCTCAAAGCCGAGAAGATGTTGGCTCGCGCCGAACAGCGGGTTTCGACGCTGCGCGGCGAGATTCTCGATCTCCGTCAGCGCCGCGAGCGGTTCCACGGCGAGATGCGCCAGATGCTCGAGAGCTATCAGTCGATGCTCGATCGCTACGAAGAGCGAGCCGAACAGCGCGACGAGGCCCATCCCTTGCCGCCGGTTCCCGGGGCGAAGGCCGAAGAACAGGGCCGTGACGATGAGGGCAGCGACGAGGTGGAAGTCGTCGAAGACGATGATATCGCCGAACAGCGTCCGGCGTCGCCGACCTCGGCATAAGGACGGCGGTGCGGCCAGGGCCGTGCTGGTCTGAGGTCGACGCCATCACAACGCGAACTAGAAACAGCAACGGGCGCGGCGAACGCCGCGCCCGTTGCTGTTGTTACGGCAGGACTACCCGATGACCGAAGTCATCGAGCGGTCCGAGGCGGTGCGATCATTCGCCGTTTCCGTTACCGTCGTCGCCGTTACCGTCGTCGCCGTTACCGTCGTCGCCGTTACCGTCGTCGCCGTTGTCGCCGTTGTCACCGTTGTCGCCATTGTCGTCATCCATGACGCACATGTCGGTGTCTTCGTCGCAGACGTAGTCGTCGCCGAAGTCTTCGTGTTCGTGACAGTCTTCGTCGGTTTCGCATTCGAACTCACCGTCGTTGTCATTTTGCTGCTGGTTTTCCTGCTGGTTTTCAGCGGGATCTTCTTCGCCGCAGGCGGCGAAAGAACCAGTGACGAACATCAGGGCGGCGAGAACTGCAACAATTCGGTTCAGCATAACTTCCTCCAGAAGGACTTCTTTCTAAATTCACCCGCGCCGTGCACGCGATGTGCAGGCTGCGGAACAAGCTTCGAAGGTGTCCCTAACACGTCGCTACAAGATTTCAAGCCGTCACCCGAAATGGGCGTAATTCAGCGGCCGTCGACGCAAGACACCACTTTCCGGGGCTACCATAAGCAGATCTCATGCCAGTGGTGTGTGATGTCCCGAAAAAAACTCTATATCGGCGCTCAGCGGACGGCGAAGGGTGATCCGGCGATTCGATCGCATGCGACGGCCACGTCTCAATCGATGGGCAGTATCGGGTTTTCGGTGAAGTCGGTGGAGCTTTTATCCGCAGTTGGAGTATCATTCTACCAGGGTGGTGGAGTGATCTCGGGATCCGGTCCCGCAGCGACGCCGATGGTCATTCCATGCCGGAGTTCGACGATCTGCGAAATTTTTTGCAAGGAGAACGCCGTAGCGTACCATCCGTTGTGATGTCGTCGCGTCCGACGGCGTGTCGAGTCGCTCGGAATCGCCTCGATAGACGTCGTCGCGCTCATCGACCTTTTCAGGCACCACGGACGGTGCCGTCAGTCCAATGGAGCTACGGATGGCTCAGAGTATTTCCGACGTATTCGCCCGGGGAAGCAATTCGAGTGGAAAGGACCGTCGCCAGGCGCGTTTCGTTCAGCCCACTTCTCAGCATCGCGCCGATGATGACGACGGCGCCGACGGTGGCACGCAGCGTCGCGCTTCGTATCGACCGGCCGAGACCGAGGCCCTGCGCCGGGATGTTCTCGACGCGTTTTCATCGGCTGTCGTCAGCGATGGCCGACGCCACGAGCCAGAGCGACCGGAGCTATTGCTCGACGCAGCCCGGGCCGCCGAAGTCCTCGGAGACTTCGATAAGGCCTTTGAGTTGGTGCGCGAGTTCGACCGCGCCGATGGAGCCATGACGTGGGAGGAGTCGAAACTGCGCCGCCGTATTCTGCGCGGTGTCGATGCTCACGACGCGCTCCGCCGCACACTGGGGGAGGCGGCGGACCTCGACGGTGCTCCGCGCTGGAGCAGGGCCTATACGGGCCTCGAGG
>CAYUPT010000487.1:0-3660 GCA_964446725.1 uncultured Bradymonadales bacterium
AATTCGAGTAATTCGGGGCGCACCACGATATCGTCGGCGAGATTCTGGAGCCGAAATTGGGCCATGCGCGGGATATTGGCCTGAAAATTTTCGGGCAGGCCGCTGTCCATCATGATTGTGGCCTCGATGCGATCGATGTCGGTGTCGTACTGCGATGGTCCGCCGGCGCCTTCAAAACCGGGGCGTGTGCCACCGACAGCGCGCGGCTCAGCAGAGGTGATGTCGATGTCAACCAGCTCGCAGCGGCCGGGACACAACCGACTTAGCAGCGATTCGATTTCGGCGCGGGCCTGGCGTTCGGCGGATTGTTCGGCGTCGGCGACAGCGGTGCGCTCGGCGCCTTGATTGGCGAACGCCGGGGCGGCGACGAGCATCAGGCCCATTGCCATCGTCACGAGCGTCGTTGGGATAAGCAGCTTCACAAAATCTCCTGATTTAGTCGAAGTCCAGCGGGCCGGCATCGTCGTCGAATTCGGGCTCACTGTCGCTGTCGTCGTATCGCTGTACGTCGTCGGGGTCGGCATCGTAGTCGGCGGACTCCAGAAGCTGTCGAACCCGGTTCGGGGCCAGGGTGTCGATGCGAAGGACCACCCGTCGGTTCGCGGAGCGTATTGCCTCCAGTTCTTCGTCCGATAAGTCGGCGATGGCCTGCTCGTCGAGAAGGTCGACGTCGGTGGCCGGTCGCGTGTCGGCAAAGCCCTTGACGGCCAGGCGTCGGCGGTCGACGCCGGCCTCTTCGAGGCGGTCTCGCACGTGGATTGCGCGCGCCGTCGCCAGCTCCCAGTTGGAGTCGAACTCGGCGGTCTGAATGGGCACATCGTCGGTGTAGCCCTCGATGATCACCCCGTAGTGGTGGTCGAGCTCTCGGGCCAGATGCTCCTGAATGGGCTCGAATACCGGCAGTGCCTGGCGGCGAAGTTCGTCGCTGCCGGTCGAAAATAGCAGGGCGTTGGAGAATTCGACGGTCAGTCCATCGTCGTCGAGGGCAGTGTCGATTTCGCCGCCCAGAGCCGCCTCGTCGACGATGTCGTCGATGGTATCCTGGACGTCGTGCAGATTGCCGACGCGCTCTCCTGTAAATTCCTCGACGATCACCTCGTATTTGGTCTGGGCAATCGTCGAAATTGACAGCAACAAGATCATAAACGTCAGGATGATGGTCATCATATCGGCATAGCTGACCATCCAGGCCACACGGGGCCCCCTGTCGGTGTCATCGAAGCGCTGTTCACCCAGCCAATTCACGACGACCTCCCTCCGCGGGTTCCGTCGGCGCCTGTGGCATTGACGTCGGCGCCGACGACCTGCTGGATTTCGTGGAGCGGTCGGTGGCGCGCAATTTTGAGCATGGTGTCGGCGATCAGATTGAGGTTTTCCGATTGCTGGGCCCGGCGGTCGGCGATAAGCCGCGACAGCGGAAGATAAAACAGGTGGGCCAGACACAATCCGTAAAACGTCGTCAACAGGGCGATGGCCATTCCGGGACCGAGGTTCTCGAAGTCCTGCATATTGGCCAGCAGCTTAATGAGCCCGATGACCGTACCGATCATGCCCATGGCGGGAGCAAAGTCTCCGAGGCTGCCAAAGACCTTTTCGCCGGAGCGGTATTCGTAGAGCTGGCGGCGGCCGACGACCAGGGCGTCCATCTCGATCTCTTCGACGTCGGCTTGTTCGAGGACCTGGCGACCCAGGTGGGTAAATAGCTCGTTGTCTTCGCCCTCGATGATCGCCGCCGCCTCCGAGGGGCGTTCGGCGCGCACGGCGCGCCCGAAGGCGACCAGGTTTTCGATCAATCGCTCCCGTTCGGTTCTCGGATTGTTGACCACACTCTTCCACAGCCCCTTTAACGCCTGGCCGAGCGTGGTGAAGCGGTACGTCAAAATCGCCAGGCCCACCGGGACGCCCGCCAGCAAAATAAAGGCGTAGAGGTGGAAGAAGCCGCTAAAGTCCATCGAAATATATTGGAAGGCGGCCAGAAAGGAGCCGACAATAATCAATGCTCCGATCAGAACATGCATGGTGGTGCCCGGGGCTTAGAGTTGCTGTTCGAGTTCGTCGAGCGCCGTATCTTCGTCGATGTCATCGTCGACATCGCCGTCGAGGCGGCGCAGAGCTCGCTGTACCGGTTCGTTGTCGGGATTTATCTGCAAGACCCGTTCCCAGGACTCGCGAGCCAGGCCTTCCCGGCCCAATTCCAGCCAGAGTGTCCCCTTCATCGACAACAGGCGCTCGTCGTTGGGGTAGGCTTGCTCGAGATCTGCGAGGTGGATCATCGCCTGTTCGTAGTATCCGGCCTCAAAGAGGGTCTGGACGTCGTCGATGCCGCGAAAGTAGCTGGGCCGCGTCGGCGCCGGGTCGGCTTCCGATGAATCGCCGTCGTCGGTGGCCGGTGGACCGTCGGGATCTTCGCCGCGCTGGCGGCGGGCTTCGCGGTCGGCGGCGTGTTCGTCGTCGACGTACAGACCCTCGCGCTCGAAGTCGGAATCGGTGCGCCGGAGGTGCTCAATCAATTCGCGATCGGCCTGGGTCAGTGCGTGGCGGTCGGGGTACATATCGCGCTGTTGATTTAACGGGATGCGCATCTCGTAGCCGCGGGCGGTCTCCGGAACTTCCACTTCCCAGTCGCGCTGGCCATCGCTCATGCGGATGACCGGTCGATTGGCCGGGATGGAGCCGTCGCCGCCGTATTGCGGTGCCGTGGTGGCGGCGCTGGGGACGACGATGGCCGTCTCATCGCGCTCGTCTTCGTCGATGTGCGCGCAGGCGCCGAGTCCCCAGGCGAAAAGCAACAGGGCCATAAGCGCCGGAAGGCGGTGGTGGAGTCGGCGATCGATGATGGTGTGGTCAGTCATGGCGTTGTTCACTACCAGTTAAAGGAGATGCGTCCCTTGAGACCGAAGCCCCCGAGGTCGTAGCCCGCAAATTCAGTGGGAAGAAAGTAGAACAGACTGGCGCCGGCGCCGAGCCGATACTGCAGGATGGCGTCGATGCCCCAGCCGCCGACAAATGAATTGCCCTCGGTGCCGGCGAAAAATCCGCCGACGAAGGGACCGGTCCGAAACGTCGGTTCGTGAAGATTGGGCGCAAAGATCTCGGACTGGAGGGTTCCGGTCACAAAGGCACCCATAATCTCGTTGCCCTCGGCAAAGTTGGCGAAGCCTTCGGCAGAGATACCGTACAGATACTGCAGTTCGGAGCCGAATTTTTCGTAGAGTCGATAGCCGATCATCATCCCGCCGAGCCCACCGTCTGGCGAGTCGTAGGGGATGTAGCCGAATCCTCCGGTCAGCTGGTGGCCGTAGTAGGGGCGTTCGTCGATGCGTCGCTCCAACTCCTCGACGCGCTCCTCGCGACTTTCGACGCGGTCGCCGGTGCGCAAAATGGCGGCTGTCGTCGAATCGGAGCGATAGGTCTCGCTCCAGAGGACGGCGCCGTCGTCGGCTCGGAAAAACTCGACCTGCATGGCCACGATATTGGCGCCCGGATAATACGAGAAGCGGGCGTCGAGAAAGGTGTTGGCGCCGATGCGCTCCGCCTCGCGCGCCAGATCGTCCTGTTCGACCAGGCCTCGCGTCATCACCCAGTCGTCTTCGTCGACCCGCGATCGCATGGCATTGCAGGCGATGCAGCGGCGCACGGCGACGTCGGTGTGATTGGCCA
>CAYUPT010000488.1:0-3636 GCA_964446725.1 uncultured Bradymonadales bacterium
TCGAGGCGTATAGCCCCACAATCGGCGGAAGGCCGGCCAGCATGGCATAGGCCATGCCCTGGGGAATCAGCATCACCGCCGTGGTCAGGCCGGCGACAATATCGGAGCGCAGATCGCCACCGCCGTAGGAGCGCAGTTGAGTGATCAGCGAAAATATTTTGGCGATGTGCTTCATGGCCGCTCCTTATGGGGGCTACACGTGGTGGGGCCATCAGCTGTCAGGGATGGTCCGCGCCGAATACTCTTGGGTCATCGATGGTTCATCTGTCTCGATTGGGATTCGTTGTATAAATTGGTCACGCTCCCGGCGGATTCAGCCTCCGGGAGCGCGTAGAAGAGGCTTGAGTCGTCACATCGGCCCGTTACGCATCCTTTTTGGAGAAGTACCAGTCGGTGACGTCGTAGTCGGGGTTGTTGACCCGTTTTTCGGCCTCTTCGGCGGTTCCGGGAGGCGGCACGATGACCTTGTCACCGGGCTGCCAATCCGCCGGCGTCGCCACTCCTTGCTCGTCGGAGGTCTGGAGTGCGTCGACGAGGCGGATGAATTCGTCCATCTTCCGGCCGATCTCCAGCGGGTAGTAGACCATCGCCCGCAGGCGTCGATCGGGATCGATGACAAATACCGCTCGCACCGGTGCCGTATCGGAGCTCGCCTCGTGGACCATTCCGAATTTTTTGGAGACGTTCTGGTCGAGGTCGGCGATAATTGGGAAGGTGATGTCCACATCAAAATTTTCTTTGATGTTGCGCACCCAGGCGATGTGGCTGTGGACGCTGTCCACCGAGTTGCCCAGAAGGGCCACGTTGCGCTTCTCGAGCTCGTCGGCAATGGCCTGAAAGCCCATAAACTCCGTGGTGCACACCGGAGTAAAATCGGCGGGGTGCGAAAACAAAATCACCCATTTGTCGGGGTTCCACTCCGACAACTTGATGGTCCCATGCGTGGTCTTGGCCTCGAAATCCGGTACCGGGGCGTTCAACTGAAGAAGGGGCTGGTCTTGTGATTCGGTGGTCTCTTCGACGTTCTTTTCTTGTTGTTCGGTCATGGTATTTCACCCTTGTGATAATCGAGTGATGAGCTGTGATGTGAGCCCCACCACGGGGCTCGGCGATTGTTCCGTCCGATGAACAATGCATACCCCATGCCAGAACGAAAACACGGCCGAGATTGTCTGGATCGCCCTATTTCGCCGGTCTATTTGGTGAGTTGTTCCACAGTGTGTTTCATTTCTTTTTTGGTGTTGGGTGTAGTGAAACGTTTTGCGCTGGTGGCCAGCGGATAATATCGCCGTAACCAGCACGCCATTCACTCGTCGTCGCCGAAGCGTGATGGGGAGTCGCTTGCCAAATGGCCGCCCGGGAGGATCGGCGGAGGTCCTCTTCTTGCCGTTGCGGCGGTTCGTGTTCACCTTCGGGTTACTCGACGTGACAATTTGCCGGAGAATAGTTGCTGGCATACCAGTTGCAGTACTCAACCACTGCATACAGAGCGCGGCCGGCACCACCGACGTGGTTCCGGCCAAGATTGCGGGCTCGTCGACGAGTCCCGAACCCCCAGAACGAAAAGGACAAACCATGACTTACTTCCGACAGATCTACGACGAAGGCCTCGCCCAGGCGGCTTATATCATCGGCGATCCGGCCACTCGAGAGGCGGTTGTCGTCGATCCGCTGCGCGATATCGACACCTACCTCGACCACGCCGCCGACAAGGGCTACCAAATTGTCGGTGTCGTCGAGACCCATATCCACGCCGACTTTTTGTCCGGCGGCCGAGAGCTGGCACAAAGCAGTGGCGCCACCTTCTATATCTCCGGCGAGACCGTCGAGGGCTGGGAGTACGGCGCCCTGGACGGATTGGATGTGGTACAATTAAACGACGGCGACACCTTTGATGTCGGCGACGGCATCGAAATCAAGGCGTTGCACACCCCCGGGCATACCCCGGAGGAGATGTCCTACCTGGTCGTCGAAAAGGGCAACGGCGGCGACCCGATGGCCGTGCTGACCGGCGATTTCATGTTCGTCGGCGACCTGGGCCGGCCCGACTTACTGGAGGAGGCTGCCGGTGAGGCCGACACTGCCGAACCCGGCGCTCGCCAGACCTTTCAGTCCATGACCTCCGGCTTTCTGGAGCTCCCCGATCACGTGGCGGTCTGGCCCGGCCACGGCTCCGGCTCGGCGTGCGGCAAAGCCCTGGGCGATGTGCCGGCGTCGACGATTGGCTACGAAAAACGGACCGCCTGGTGGTCGAAATTCTTCGAGAATGACGACGAGGACGGATTCGTCGAGGAGTTCTTGAGCGACCAGCCCGAATCCCCGACCTACTACGCCAACATGAAGACCTGGAATCGCGACGGGGCCCCGATGCTCGGCGAACTCCCGTCGCCGCCCAGACTGACGCCGGGGCGATTTGAGGAGTTGGCCGACGCCGATGACACCTGGGTGATGGACCTTCGCGACGTCAAAAGCTTTGCCGCCGGCCATATCCCAGGCTCGATCAATTTCTCGAGTCTTCAGGGACTGTCCAATCAGGCCGGCCGACTCGCCCCTTACGACAAAAATCTGGTCCTCGTCGCCGACCCCGACAACATCGAGGAGGCGACCCGGCGGCTGATCCGGATTGGACTGGACGACATCGCCGGATTCGTCCCCGCCTCTCGCATCGGTCAGTACGCCGCCGACGGCCTGGCCAGCTTTCCGGTGGTCGACGACCCCGACGAGGCCTTTGAGCTATACCAGCAGGACAACACGCGGGTCGTCGACGTTCGCTCTATCGGCGAGCGCAACCGGGGCTACATCCCCGAGTCGCAGCACGTCTACTACGGCAATATCCGGCAAATGCTTGCAGACGCAGAACAAGAGGGGACGGCCCCGAAGGACGAGAAGCTGATCGTCCACTGCGAGGCCGGCGCTCGCGCCACCATCGGCGCCAGCTACCTGCAGGCCAATGGCTTTGACGATGTGGTGCTGTACACCGGCGGCTTCGGCGGATGGAAGAAAAAGGGCCATCCCGTCGAGAAGTAAGGGAGCGCCGGCGGCCATGCCGGCATTACGGCCGCGGCGCAATGGTTGTAGGGAGCGCCGGCGGCCTCGCCGGCATTACGCCCGCGGCGTAATCAGCTTTTTCATCCCGTCGAGAAGTGAGGGATAAACGATTGTTTTTTTGGAGCGCGGAGAGCTTCTCCGCAGTCGGCGGCGAGCGGGCCCCCGAAGTGTGGGGGCCACCGAGTCGCCGACAGGGCGTGATGGCGACGGGGGCGTCGCCCGGCCTCGGCGGTGTCGTCGCAAAACGCAATAGTTCGCTATTCGCCTTTCGATATGTGGTACTTTTGATGACGAGCTGTGTCGTCTGCGGTCCATTTCAGGCAGCGCAGGCATATCGGGGCCTCAAAGAGCGGTTCCGACCGGGAGATATTACACGGCCCGCCATTTAGCTGAAACAAACGTCTTGACGGCTGATGACGGCATCTTTCGGTCTTTCCTCCTTATGGGGTAGCGTTGCTATGCCTGCAGTCGGATCGACTCGAAATCTGCTCGCCATCATCTCGTCGGTGCCTCGTTTCGGTTAATTGTCGTCCCGTTTAACAGGGCGATGTCGACCCCGCCCGACTTTATGTCGGTGGTGAAGGAGCC
>CAYUPT010000489.1:0-3618 GCA_964446725.1 uncultured Bradymonadales bacterium
GGGTGGGCCCTTTTTCGATGAAATCACCCCGGAGTGTGAGCGAACTCACAGAGCAAGCGCTCGACATCCCTTCCAACACTATTATCGACGATTTGGGATCGGATCTTGCGTACTTTTTCGGATTTCTTTTGGCGCCACGGGATTCGATCTCTGCGAGGGATCGACTTTGGGCGTTGTTTTAGGTGATCGATGACAGCGCCGGGAATGCTCCCCGCGCAACGATGTCATCGACTCCAGCACTCATATGTGGAGCGAAACCCTTCGGGATTATTAAATGACACGACGACACAGCCGAAGCCGAGGACGGCTCCGTCTCCAGCCGCCGTTGGAACGGCGCAACGAGGCGCACCGGTGCCCCCTCCTACGCTGCGCTTCGGCAGTTCCCCGACCGGGGAGCGGACAGTTTGGGAGGCGTCGATGGTATCAGCTCGCTTGTGCGATGACAGCGCCGGGGACGGCTCCGTCTCCAGACCACACCTACGCCGTCGGGAGTTCACCGGCGGCCATGTCGTCGTCCACCACATCAAAGAGGGGACGACTGGAGTATTTCAGCCCGTTTTGCTCGGGCGTCAGCCGGGTTGCCAGCAGTTGGATCGTCTGAGCGACCTCCGACGGTTCGGGAAGGGTATCGGGGTCTTCATCGGGATAGGCTTCGGCGCGCATATCCGTGGCGGTTCCGCCCGGATTGAGCGTGACGACACAGGCCTCGTCGCCCAATTCGTCGGCCGCTACTTCCGCCAGTCCCTCGACGGCAAATTTGGAGACCGAATACGCCCCCCAGCGGCCGCGCCCGCTCCGGCCGACACTCGATGACAGATTGATGACCATCGGCCGCGCCGAGTCTCGAAGCAGTGGATAGGCGCGGCGCGTCACGATAAACGTCCCATTGACGTTGATATCGATGGTCTTTCGCCACTCCTCGATCTCCGTATCGTCCAGCGCCGCCCGGGGACCGAGGACACCGGCATTGTTGATCAGAACATCGATTCTACCGGCCTCGTCGGCGATGGAATCCATCCAATGATCGACTGCATCGGCATCCCGAATATCGACCCGGGAAGCCTCGATGTTATCGGATATCTCCTGGAGGGCTTGAACGCCCTTCGGGCTGCGTCCGCAGGCATAGACCGCGGTTCCCTGCTCGGCTAACAATCGGGCGGTCGCAGCGCCAATGCCGCGGGTTCCGCCGGTGATGACAGCGATGGCGTCGTCGATTCGTCTCACAGGTATCTCCGTCTTCGAGGGGCGAATCGGCGGCAACGCTCACAGAACACGGTTGTCGGATTCGACCTGATGGGGCCATTCGATGGCCTGGTACTCATCGTTGTTTTTACCGAGCTCCCGGCGCAGCGTCTTGCGAAAATTGCCGATCGACTCCTTGGCCTGACTCAGCCCGTCGGAGCGCATCTTCGAGTAGCGCAGGTATTCATCGAGTGCGCGCTCCGATTCGTCGTCTTCGGAGATCGCCTTGCGACGCTGGCGGTCGAGTTTGTCGGCTCGATCTTCGGCAAAATCGAGCACATCGGTGCGCTCTTGGAGATAGTCGATCATCTCCGAGACGGCCGCCAGCAGTGGCTCCCGGTCGCGATACATGACCTTCTGGTCGATAAAACCGATGGCATTGACGGCCTCCAGCTTTTTTTGGACCGAGCGCAACTCCTTGGCCAGGTGCTTCCAGGCGAGCTGATCTTCCCGCGATTCCATGCGCCATTCGGTAAACTCTCGATCGGCCTTCTCGCTGGTTTTGTTGAGTTTTTCGAAGGCCTTCTCGAGGACTGGCTGATGAAACTGGGAGTGCTCCCGTTCGGGGTGCTCCCGGCAGTACTCGATGCAGTCTTGGAGAGACTTCCTCAATTCAAAGATATTGGCGTAGGACATCGTCGCTTTCCTCTGGGTATTGGAGCCGACATCAAACCGTGCGCCTTATGCCGCAACACCGGGTCGGCTGTCAATCTCGACATTGTCGTCACTTCTGCAGACTGGCCCCGTCGACGCGCTGGCTGATCGCCTCCACAATCGCCGGTGAATAACCGGCAAAATTATTGTTCACATAGCCCAGTATCGTCGCTCCCCGATCGAGGATGTGTTCCATTCTGGGCTCCCACCAGTCGAGTGCCGACTCGACGGATTGCTGGACCCGATCGTAGCGCTCGAAGGCGTTCCACTGGCCGAGCCATCGGATGTAGACAATTTGGGAGGTCACCCGCCAGAAGCGATCGAGGTGAGTGCTGTCAGTCAGCGCCAGCGCCACCTTCCAGCGCCGCAACAGTTGTGCAAAGTCGTCGACAAGCCAGGAGCGATTTCGAACTTCCAGTGCATAACTGTAGCCATCGGGCAATCCCTCCAGAAATCGCTGCAAGGTGCTGAAGTAGCGCCTTCCCATCGACGGCGGAAGTTGAATGAGCAAGGTGCCCAGGCGGTCGCCGAGTTCGCTCATGACATCGACAAAGGTCGCCGCCAAGTCACCGCAGTCTGCGAGGCGTTTTTCGTGAGTGATCTGGCGCGGGAACTTCGCCGAGAAGATAAACCCCGGGGGCGTCCGCTCTCTCCATGCCCGGACAGTCTTGCGCGAGGGGATGGCATAGAATGTGGAGTCGATCTCGACGGTCTGAAACCGGTCGGCGTAGTGCACGAGGCGGTCGGTGCCATCGATGTCGGGGGGATAAAAGACGTCGTCCCAGTCGTCGTAGGCCCACCCGCAGGTGCCGATTAACGCCCGGGATTCAAAGGTACTCATCGTCGCGCTCCGAGTCGATATTGCAGGATAGTCCAACCACCGATGATCGCCGCAGCAATAGTCCAGTAGACGGCGGGATAGACCGATACGCCATCGGTCCACCGGGCGACCGTTGCCGGCTCTCGAAGCCACTCGATGGCACCACCGCCGCCAAAAAAGAGTGCTGCCGCCACCACTGCACCACTTCCGGCCCGCCCACTGCGCCGCCGCCACCATTGACCGACCACCGCGCAGCCCAACCCCCAGAACGCAAGGTACCCGCCAAAGGGGTGAACGGCGAGACTGACCGGGCTTTCAATACTCAGTCCGTATTCCAATACGTGGACCTCCCATGCCCGACTCGACGGCCCGTAGGCGACGGACATCGGTCCGTCGGCGAGTCGACCGAAGTCACAGCCCTCGAATAGACAGCCCAGCCGGGCCACCGAGACTCCGGCAATCGCCCCGGGAACGAGCACATCGAGTGCGCGACGTCCGCTCGCGGTCCAGAACGGCGCCAACACCACAAGTGCCGTCCCGCCACCAATCGCCGCCCCGATCGACGACAATCCCGACGCCCCCAGCACCATCGACAGCCCCCAACCGCCGGCGAAGGCGGCCGTCGTGACAAGGCCGAAGTGCACGACCATCGACGCTCGCTGTGCCATCGTCGACAGCATCCAGCACCAGCCAAAAAACACCCAGATGCCGATCCCGACCGCCGCAGCCGCCAGCGGGGCCCCCGACAATGTGATCTGCGCAGTCACTTCGCTGTGTCGTCCCGATTGTGGCTCATTGAACTCCCTCGAAGGGCACCGGTATTTGCCTCCGGCCACCGTATCCCAAACTTGACGGCCAAATTAGGCAGTGGATATAATCGACGTCCATTTCGTACGGACGCA